>JBEGUD010000091.1:0-4877 GCA_041179065.1 Bacteroidota bacterium
AATTTTTGTTTGATTCTTGCGCTAACATGGCATTACAATTTAGGTACCTAAAGTTACTTTAAAACTTGCGGGTATAGGCACGAATTTTGGTAAACAACCTGTAGTAATACTCTTGGTTAAACAGTTGTGCGTCTGCCATTGCCTTTACCACTAAAAAAATGCTGATCGGAAGTAAAATAAAGGTAGAAAGCCACATACCCATGAGTGGACTTAATTGCGCCGATTTCACAAACTTTTCTCCAAACGTATTAAAGAGGTGGAAAATCACAAAAAAGATAATGGCAAAAACAAGGGGTGTACCCAGTCCGCCTTTTCTAATAATAGAACCTAGTGGTGCGCCAATTAAAAAAAGCACTAGACATGCCGCCGATAAAGTAAACTTTCGGTGCCACTCAATTTGGTGTAATTGAAGTGAGGTTTGACGTTCTTGGTAATCTACGGCTAGGTAGTTGACATTGTTTTTAATACCAGTAACTTGATTGGATGCACTTTCGATGCATTCGTTTTGAATAGAATCGGGGATGGCTTCGTCAAAATTTTTATAATTTTTTTTGATACCTGCTTTTGCGGCAGCCGTTAATGCCCATCCCGTATCGGTGGTATAGCGTGCAAACCTGATATAGGGGTTTACTTCTTTACGGGTTCTGGCTGTATACATACTATCTACATTATTGATAGAATCTATGGCGGTATTAAGTTGTCTTACGCTGAGCATTTTTGGATCATAAAAACTACTGTCACCACTTTTTTTAAGCTGAAAACTTTTTAAGTCAAATATTTTTTTATACTGTTTAAAACCCAGTCGTATAAATTCTGTTTTGGGAGTGCCTCTCACGCCTCTCTCTTCGTAACGCCATCCATTTTTTAAAATAAATTCTAAATATTTTTTGTCTTTGGTAACGCGCATGATACCGCTTTCGGCAAATAGCATGTTGTCTTGTAAACTGTAGTTTTTTTCAAATAAAACGATGTCATGAATGACGCTATCATTTTTTTCTTTTCTACCTAATTTTATTACGTAGCCATCCAGCTTATCATAAAAAACGCCTTCTTTAATATCAATGGCAGGCTTTGCAACAATGATATCAAACTTAAGGGTCGCTAGTTTGAGCTGTGTTACAGGAATGATATTATTGGCAAATAAAAAGGCGAGGCCACTTAAAAAAATAGTGATAACAACCAGTGGGCGCATAAAGCGAACGAGTGGAATGCCAGCTGCTTTAATCGCTACAAGTTCAAACGACTCTCCTAAATTTCCAAAAGTCATGATGGAAGAAAAAAGTAGTGCGAGTGGAAGTGCCACTGGTACCCATGATAAGGTAACAAGGCCAATTAAATAAAGTAGGGTAGGTAGGTCCAATCCTTTACCCACTAAATCATCGATGTACAACCAAAAAAATTGCATGGTGAGTACAAACAATGAAATTAGAAAAGCACCAATAAACGGTCCAATAAAAGAACGAATAATGAGTATGTCTAATTTTTTAATCAAAGCGCTGCAGGATTCTATTGAAGAAGATAACTTTATGTACGTAGCAGGCGCAGGAAAAACGGAAGCCTAGGCACCTAGTCTATGAAACAGTTCTTTCACTTGGTATTCCCAAAGTTGAGATTGATCCTTGATTTCATTTTTTTCAGCGAAATCTTTGATGATCAAAACCGTTTGATTTGAAATTTCTGTTTTTTCAATTCTGAATTCGAAGTATTCATTTTTTTCGGAATGCAGCCATTGGTACTTAATAAACTTATCCTGCTCCTTTTCAATAACTTGTGCTTTGTCCGGAACACCGCCTCCCCATGAAAAACTAAATTCACCATCCCATTCGTCCACTTTGTCGGCGAACCACTCTTGTAAACCGGCCGGCGTTGATAAAAACTCGAATAAAATACCTGGAGAGCATCTCACTGGAAATTCTATTGTAAATAATTGCTTCTTACTCATTACTTTGTCTATTTTACTACCCTTGTAGTCACGCAATAATATTAAATAATCTAACCCCGCCAAATGTTTTTTTATACCACTCGTGTAAATCTGCGTGAAATACCTAGGTACATTCTTGTAAACTTATATATATTATTGATAATCAATGACTTGAAATAATATCTATACCCTTTCATTTTTGCAAATACTTGTCAAAAAATGGTTAAAATTAGTTTCAGTTCAACCTATATTTGCAGCCCGAGCCATTATTGGCTGGATTTATCAGCGAAAATCAAACTGTTATGTTTCAAGGTTTATCGGAAAAATTAGAAAGTGCGTTTAAGAATTTAAAGGGTGAAGCGCGCATCAATGACCTCAATATTGCCAATACCATCAAAGATATTAGGCGTGCACTCATTGATGCCGACGTTAACTTTAAAATAGCCAAAGAGTTTACCGAAAAAGTAAGGGACAAAGCTGTTGGTCAAAAAGTAATCAACGCGGTAAGTCCTGGACAATTGATGGTAAAAATTGTGCAAGATGAATTAACGGAATTAATGGGTGGCGAAGCCGTTCAATTTAATGCCGTTGGAAATCCTGCTGTGATTTTAATTGCAGGTTTACAAGGTTCTGGTAAAACAACTTTTACAGGAAAGCTTGCGAATCATTTAAAAAATAAATTAGGCAAATCACCGCTACTTGTTGCAGCAGACGTTTACCGTCCAGCAGCTATTGATCAACTTGGTGTGCTTGCAGCACAAGTGGGTGTAGAAGTATATTCGGAAGTAGGCAATACAGATCCTGTTGCTATTGCAAAAGCAGCCATTGCACATGCAAAAGCAAACAATAAAAATGTGGTGGTGATTGACACCGCGGGCCGCCTTGCAGTAGATGAAGCGATGATGCTAGAAGTGGCTGCCATCAAGGCCGCCGTGAATCCTACCGAAATTTTATTTGTGGTAGATTCCATGACCGGACAAGATGCTGTTAACACTGCAAAAGCATTTAATGATCGCCTTGATTTTACAGGTGTTGTACTTACTAAATTAGATGGCGATACAAGAGGTGGTGCGGCACTTACAATAAAATACACGGTTAACAAACCAATTAAGTTTGTAAGTAGTGGTGAAAAATTAGATACGCTCGATATTTTTTATCCCGACCGTATGGCGCAGCGTATTTTAGGCATGGGTGATATCACATCACTTGTTGAAAAAGCGCAGGCACAATTTGATGAAGTTGAAGCAAAAAAATTAGAAAAGAAAATCAAAAAAAATCAATTTGATTTTCAGGATTTTCTAACGCAGTTGCAGCAAATTAAAAAAATGGGTAACATCAAAGATTTGATGGGCATGATACCAGGCGTTGGTAAAGCCGTTAAAGATGTTGATATTAATGATAGTGCATTTGTGGGCATCGAGGCCATGATTAATTCCATGACTCCTTTTGAACGCGCCAATCCAGATTCTCTAACACCGAGCAGAAAGCAGCGCATTGCAAAGGGGTCAGGTAAGGAGCTCGCCGAAGTAAACGCCTTTATGAAGCAGTTTGATCAGATGAAACAAATGATGAAAATGATGAATAACATGCCAATGGGCGGTCGTTTTCCGGGCATGAAAAGGTAGATTTTGCCATTTTTTAGGTCATTTTCTGGTTTTTTAGTACCAAAATCAGGCAAAATGCCTATATTTGCAACCCTTAACAATATTTCTTAACGCCTATAAATTTCTATTTAACATGGCAGTAAAAATGAGACTACAAAGACACGGTAGTAAAAAAAGACCGTTCTACTTCATCGTAGTAGCCGATGGTCGTGCACCAAGAGACGGTAAGTTTATCCAAAAAATTGGTACTTACAATCCATTAACAGTTCCAGCAACTATCAACTTAGATCGTGAAAAATCTTTAGATTGGTTAAACAAAGGAGCTCAACCAACAGATACAGTACGTCGTATCCTTTCTTTTAAGGGTGTACTTTATTTAAAGCACTTATTACGTGGTGTGAAGCTTGGTTTATTTGATGATGCAACAGCGATGACTAAGTTTGAAGCTTGGCACAATGAGCATGAAGCAAATATTAGCCGCAGAAGCGAAGCACACAAATCAGAAGTGCGTGCTAAAAAAGTATACGTTCCTGTTGTTAAAAAAGTAGAAGAAGTAAAAGTAGAAGAAGCTCCGGTTGCAGAACCAGAAGCACCAGCTGCAGAAGTGGAAACACCTGCAACAGATGCTCCAGAAGCAACTCCAGAAGCATAATTCTATTACAACCTAATAGTAAACGCCCGCAACGCAAGTTGTGGGCGTTTTTAGTTCGGTAATATCCCAATTAATAAATAATTTGCAGCCATGAGTGAATACGTACACATTGGAAAACTAGTGGCCACGTTTGGTGTGAAAGGAGAACTTATTTTGACGCACGGGCTTGGTAAAAAAACGAACCTAAAAGACGTGGAAGTACTTTTTGTAGAAGAACAAAAAGGTTCTTACCTCCCTTATTTTATTAGCGGATCAAAAGCCAAAGATGAAGCAGAAATGTACGTACAGTTTGAAGGCGTGAACTCCAAAGAAGCAGCGGCCCGTTTTGTGTCTCGTCAGGCATGGCTCCTAGAAAATGATTTTAGAAAATTAGCAGGTAAGTCTGCACCAATAGCACTTTTGGGTTACGAGGTTATTACCGATGAAGATGAAAACCTAGGCCCTATCGAAGAAGTGATTGAACAGCCTCACCAAGTGTTATTAAAAATTTCGTTGGAAGGTAATGAAGCGCTCATTCCGCTACACGCCGAAAGTTTAGATTCCATTGATCATGATGCCAAAAAAGTATACGTGATTTTACCCGACGGATTATTAGATGTGTATAGGTCTTAATTGCCATGCAAACGCCTCAACGTTATATTGCCCATTTTGATTTAGATTCTTTTTTTGTAAGTGTAGAAATGCTACTAGATCCATCACT
>JBEGUD010000092.1:0-7634 GCA_041179065.1 Bacteroidota bacterium
TGCTTTGTGATAAACCATCGATAGGGTTTGATTTACTTTTTAAAGTAGGCTTATTACATAAAATATTTCCGCAGCTCGTAGATTTATACGGCGCCGAAAATATTGACGGTATGGGCCATAAAGATAATTTTTACCACACACTGCAGGTATTAGATAACATGGCCGAAAGTACACCTGATTTGTGGTTACGCTGGGCCGCATTATTACATGATATTGCCAAGCCGGCTACTAAAAAATTTGAAGAAGGTTTTGGATTTACGTTTCACGGTCACGAAGTAGTGGGTGCGCGCATGGTGCCTAAAATATTTACCAAACTAAAACTGCCTTTAAACGAGAAAATGAAACTCGTTCAAAAATTAGTGTTGTTGCATTTAAGGCCCATCAGTTTAACCAAAGAAAATATTACTGATAGTGCCATTAGGCGTTTAATTTTTGACGCCGGCGAAGACATAGAAAGTTTAATGCTTTTATGTAACGCCGATATCACCAGCAAAAACAAGCAAAAAGTAAAGCGCTATTTGCAAAATTTTGAAATGGTGCGCGCCAGAATCCAGGAGGTAGAAGATGGGGACAGGCTCCGCAATTGGCAGCCGCCAGTAACTGGAGAAATGATCATGGAAACCTTTGGACTAGCACCTTCAAAAGAAGTGGGACTATTAAAAGACGCTATTAGAGAAGCCATTTTAGATGGTATTATTCCAAACGAGTTTGAGGCTGCCACAAAGTTTATGCTTGAAAAAGCAGCTACTTTAGGGCTTCGCCCCGTATAAATAATTGTATTTTAGCAAAATAAACAAAAGAGCATGGCTGTTTTAAAATTTAGGGTGTATTTAGAAGAAGATGACGCGGTGTACAGAGACATTGCCATTAAGCATACACAAACTTTTGCGGAACTCCATTACGCTATTTTAAAAGCGTATGAATTTGATAGCAAACATCAGGCTACTTTTTATAGAAGTAATGATAAGTGGTTGCAAGGCCGCGAAATTAGTTTTGAAGTATACGATAAAAAATATCAGGCACCACCACTTCTCATGGCAGACACGGCTATTGGAACTGAAATTATAAATACCAATCAAAAGTTTGTATACGAATATGATTTTGCAAAAGGGTGGTTGTTTTTAATTGAGCTGATTCATGTAAGCAAAGAAACAGATGCAACACTTACTTATCCGCTCGTTACACGCACCGAAGGTATTGGTCCACAACAGTACGGTACCAAAAGTTTACTGGGCAATAAATTTGCCGACATCGAAGAAAAATATGATTTATCAGAAGCTGCAGATGGTTTTGGTGAAGAAGGCGATGAAGAAGATAACGGTAGTGATGATGCAGATGACGATGTGGTAGACACGCAAGATGAGTATGGACAAGACGAATATTAATAAGGTTGTAGCGCTACTTGCTGCAAGTGATTTTGATGCCAACATACCCACGGTTATTGTTATAGTAGGTCCTACGGCTGTAGGTAAAACAGCTTTTGCGATAGCGCTTGCACAGCATTTTAATACCCAAATTATTTCTGCCGATTCGAGGCAGTGTTACAACGAACTTGCTATTGGTGTTGCCAAGCCCACAACCGCAGAACTTGCTGCAGTCAAACATCATTTTATAGGCACGCATTCTATAAACGAAGAAGTCAATGCAGGTGTTTTTGAAAAATACGCACTTGACGCAGCTGCTCAAATTTTTACATCAAATGCAGTGGCTGTAATGGTAGGCGGCACAGGGCTTTACATCAAATCTTTTTGTGAAGGTATTGACCTGATGCCAGCAATTGATCCAGCCCTTCGAAATAAAATTATTGACGATTACGAAACAAATGGACTTGAATGGTTACAGGAGCAAGTAGCCGCTAAAGATCCCATTTATTGGGAAAGCACACAGGAAAAAAACAATCCGCAGCGCCTTATGCGCGCACTTGAAATGGTGCTTGCCACCGGAAACTCCATTACTAGTTTTCAATCGGCACAAAAAATTACAAGACCTTTTAATATTTTGAAAGTGGGACTTTCTATGCCACGTGAAATACTCAATGGTCGTATTCATGCAAGGGTGGATGCCATGATGCAAGATGGCCTACTCGAAGAAGTGAAAGGGCTTTTACCCATGGCACAATTAAATGCGTTACAAACAGTAGGCTATCAAGAAATATTTGCACACTTACGTGGTGAAATATCTTTACAAGAAGCTGTACTACAAATTAAGCAACACACCAGGCAGTATGCCAAACGTCAAATGACTTGGTTTACAAAAGATACTGCGGTAAACTGGTTAGAACTTGAATCCAAAAGTTAACATCACCGTTCCTCTAGATCCTGCTTGCGTAGCAAACGTATTTGGTTTATCGTTTAAGCGGTATGCAAATTGAACGTCTTGGTTCATGATGTGCGCATAGCTTAAATCAATAAATATTCCGTGGTCTCTGTAGCCAATACCGCCTGTAGCAAGCATTCTGCTCGCATCTAAAGCATCATCGGCGTAAGGGCTGCCATAATAAGCACCACCCAGTCTAAACATAACGGTATGGAATTTTATTTCACCACCTAGCTTAACATTAAAGTTTCCTTTGTAGGTTTCTTTAATGGCTTCGTTTACCTGCGTGTAATAATTTTTTAAACCCATATCGGCAGGGTCTGCTGCAGAAAATCTGGAGCCTTTGTAATTTACATACTCGATATCGGCACTTAAAAAGGCACGTTGTTTGCGGGTGTCTTTTACTTCTCTAAATACATAACTCGCACTAGCTGTTGCTCTCCATGGCGTAACCAAGGTATAATTGCTTTCGCCTGCTTTTCCACTATTGAGTGCATCGCTATTTGCCGATCTTGTGCGTGCATAAGATTCAGTGTTGGCAATTAGGGAAGCCCTCACTTCATCTTTAAATCCAATCACCTGTGGTGTGTGCACCGCAAGGCCTACACGCCAAAATTCGGTGGGCTTATAAATGGTGCCTAGTTTTAAACCCATACCAATACCTCTTGAACTAAAACTTTCTTGAAAAGTGAAACTTTCAAATTGGTTATTGGGGTTATTGGTAGCGTCTTTTTCGGTGTAAGTAAGTTCACGATTGTAATTGATGATTGGAATGGTCAAGCTTCCGCCTACATACATTTTGTCTTCCATATTACCTGCAAGACCTAGTGCTAATTCGTGGTAACCACCATTTGTGTTGGCGTCATAACTTTGGTTAACACCTGTAGAAATAGGTACCATACTTTGGTATCCATCAAATCTACCTTGTGCATTATTAGAAGTGTCCACTAAAAAAGTTCTGAACGCTAATGATGATCCAAAAATATAATTGCTCAGTGCCGCATTGGTATCTGCTAAATCGCGGGTTAGTTCTTCGAGGTATTGCTCCGAAAAAGAACTCATATTATTATAGCCCTTAAACGTTACCCTGTTGTTGTAATTGGCAACTTGATTGATAGAAACCGCAATGGCATTACTGGTCCATTTGCTTTTTTTATTATTGCTAAATCCAAAAATAAATCCGCTTGTGCCGTAGAGCATATTGTTTTTTGAGCTGCTACTATCGGAACCTCTGTAATTGAATTTGTTATTGTTAAAGTTCATACCTGGCGACATGACAAACTCAGATGTTTTAAATAATCCAAGCCCTGCAGGGTTTACGTGGTTGGCCGTAATTTCTCCACCTAGTGAGCCCATCACCCCACCAGTTGCTATGTTTCTGGCAGAACCATTTTGTGTATACCAAGCGGTACGAAGTGCATAGTCTGGTTGTTGTGCAAATAAGTTTGTAGCAAATAATGTTGCAACAGCAAGTATCGTTAGTTTCATAAATGTTTGATTGAATCCGTTAGATCTAGTTATCTCTTCCGCCTCTGCCAGTTGATGTGCTTGTGCCAGTGCTTTTTACACCACCACTGTTTCCGCCAGCATTACTAGAAGGAACAGCCGCTGCGCCAGTATTTGAATTAGAGAAGCTTCGAGCCGCTCTGTCCCAGCTATCACTACTAACAGCGCCTGCAACAGATGTAGCGGTAGAAAATACCCTTTTAACAAGGTTCCCAAAACTGTTGTTGTTGGTTCCTGTTTCATACACGCCCGTTTTTGGATTGCGGTAGCCTAAATTAACGTTGCCGTACGTTTTATTTTTATATGCAGTAACATTTGATCCTGCACCAATAGCGCCACTAAACTTTGGATATTTATAAGCAATGATGGTAGTAATTGGATTTGCAATACCACCGCGCCAGCCGTAGCCAAGACCTAGATTGGGTCCAAAACCAAATCCTGGATTAAATCCATTATTGCAACCGCAATAATAATTGTATTTGAAGTTGTTGAAATTATTATTGAATCTATTGCCCGTAAAATCAAAACGGCTATCATACCAATAGCTATAATCATCGATACAGCTAAAGCGGTAGCGGTTGCTTAATTTTAGACGTAAAAAACGGTCTTCCTGTACCTCGGTATAGCGGCTGTACTGCTCTTTGGCCTCTTCTTCGCGTTGTAATTCTTTTTTGTTGACACCATTAGCGGGCGAGTAATAAACGTCGTCAGGGGTTTGTCCGGCTTCGTAAACGGTTCCGCAACTAGTTGCAAAAACGAGTAAAACTGCTACTGATAGGAGGTTAGTTTTCATGGCAGATAGGTATTTAGGTATACTATAATGCGAAGTTACATACATTTGCGGTGCAGGCAACTACAATTACAGGGTTGGTAATTAATATCTAAACTAACAATTGTAAGCCTATTATATTGTTAAGAATATTGTAATTCAATTATGAGTAAGGAAATAACCCCAAGAGCCCAGGATTATTCGCAGTGGTACAACGATTTAGTGATTAAAGGAAGCCTCGCAGATCATAGTGCGGTTAGAGGCTGTATGGTGATTAAACCCTATGGTTTTGCACTTTGGGAAAACATGCGTGATGTACTAGACAAAATGTTCAAAGACACGGGTCACCAAAATGCATATTTCCCTTTATTTATTCCTAAAAGTTTATTTGAGGCCGAAGAAAAAAATGCAGAAGGTTTTGCAAAAGAGTGTGCGATTGTTACGCATTACCGTTTAAAAACAGATCCGAACAATAAAGGAAAATTAATTGTAGATCCAGAAGCAAAACTAGAAGAAGAACTAGTAGTGCGTCCTACATCGGAAGCCATTATTTGGAATACCTATAAAGGATGGATTCAGTCGTATCGCGATTTACCAATACTTGTAAACCAGTGGGCCAATGTGGTGCGCTGGGAAATGAGAACCCGACTTTTTTTACGCACTGCCGAGCTCTTATGGCAGGAAGGACATACCGCGCATGCTACTAAAGCAGAGGCTGTAGAAGAAACCACCAGAATGTTAGATGTGTACGCCGATTTTGTAGAAAATTGGATGGCACTTCCTGTAATTAAAGGTGTAAAAACGGCCAACGAACGTTTTGCAGGTGCCGAAGATACGTATTGTATAGAGGCTATGATGCAGGATGGTAAAGCGTTACAGGCAGGTACCTCACACTTTTTAGGACAAAATTTTGCGAAAGCATTTGATGTAAAATTCTCTGATAAAAACAACAATCTAGAATATGTGTGGGCTACCAGTTGGGGTGTGAGTACCCGCTTAATTGGTGCACTTGTGATGGCACATAGTGATGATCAAGGGCTTGTGTTACCACCAAAAATTGCGCCACTACAAGTTGTGATTGTTCCTATTTTTAAAGGGGACGAACAAAAAGCAGCGATCGATGCAAAAGTAACGGTGATGATGGCCGAATTAAAAGCGCTTGGTGTTTCTGTAAAATATGATGATAGCGATAATGCAAGACCAGGATGGAAATTTGCAGAATATGAAATGAAAGGGGTGCCTGTCCGAATTGCCATTGGTGCAAGAGATTTAGAACAAAATATTGTAGAAGTGGCAAGACGTGATACCAAAGAAAAAGCAAATGCATCAATTGATGGTATTGGACTTCATGTAAAAAATTTATTAGACGACATTCAGGCAAATATTTTTAATAGAGCCAAGGCCTTTAGAGATGATCATATCACAGAAGCAAATTCTTGGGATGAGTTTGTTGATTTACTAGATAACAAAACCGGATTTATATCGGCACATTGGGACGGTACACCTGAAACAGAAGAAAAAATTAAAGAACAAACCAAGGCTACTATTAGATGTATTCCTTTAGATAATAAGCAGGAAGCGGGCACTTGTATTTTATCGGGCAACCCTTCTACACAGCGCGTTTTATTTGCGAGGGCTTATTAATCTATGAAGAAGCAAAGAGAGTACCATCCATCCATGCAGCCCTACCTAGATGGGCAGGTGATATTATTTGATAAACCGCTCAAATGGACATCCTTTGATATCATTAAAAAAGTGCGTTACCAAACGCGCATTGCAAAAGTAGGTCATGCCGGAACCCTAGACCCACTTGCTACAGGGCTTCTTATTGTTTGCACCGGAAAGTTTACCAAGCAAATCAATGATTATATGGGTATGGAAAAAGAGTATACGGGTACTATTACACTCGGTGCTACAACGCCTACTTTTGATTTGGAAAGTGAGCCTACTGCTATTACTTCATTGGAAAATATTACGGCGCAAAAAGTGTTGGATGCAACGGCTCAATTTACGGGAGCGATTATGCAAATGCCACCCATGCACTCTGCCATTAAAAAAGATGGACAGCGCTTATATTTAGCAGCGCGTAATGGAGAAGAAGTAGAAATAGATCCCCGTCCCGTTACGATTTACGAATTTGAAATTACAAATATTGAATTACCCCTAGTGCATTTTAGGGTCTTGTGTAGTACCGGAACTTACATTAGAAGCCTCGCCAACGACTTTGGTGCAGCACTGGGTGTAGGTGGGCATTTAAGTAGCCTAAGGCGCACCAAAATTGGATCTTTTAAAGTAGAAGATGCGATGCAAATTGCAGCATTTGAACAGCATATTGCTACGCTAAAAGGGGAGACCAATACCAAACTGTAAAGCCAGGTTGTTTACTTTTAAACCGGAGGCCCGCGTTTCTGTGATGGCAAAATTTGAAAAACTCATCCATCCATTATTTTGCTGACGTGCAGGATCTTTAACGCGGTAGGCGAGATCAAAGCGAAGTAAAAAATACGAGAAGTCAAGCCTAAGTCCAGTGCCTACACCAATAGCTAGGTCCCTTCCAAAATTTTTAAATGTAAAGTGTGCATCCGGTTCGGTGGCATTTTTTTTAATGTTCCAAATATTTCCAATATCTGCAAATACAGCACCCCCAATTTTAACGGATGAAAAATCGGCAAGGGTAAAACGGTATTCAATATTTGTTTCAAGTTGCATATCCCCAAAACGGTCTCTATAACTAGAGTTAACGGTATCACTAAATACAGAGCTACCAAGGCCTAACTGTCTAAGTCCCCAAGCGCGCATGCTGTATGGGCCACCTGCAATAAACTGTTTAAAAAACGGCAAGCTTTTACCTAAAACAGGATCGGAGCCATAGTTATAGCCAAAGCCTGCAAAAGCACGGTACGCAAATTCAGATTTTCTGTAACGGTTTAATTGTCTATACTCGGTTTCTGTTTTAATGTAGCGGTATACATTGTTTTTGATGCCCGGAAATAATTCAAAAATGCCACCTGCTTCTTCGGCACTTATGCGCAGGTAGTGGCTT
>JBEGUD010000093.1:0-10354 GCA_041179065.1 Bacteroidota bacterium
CCCACCAGGGCATGATCCTGGGACCCCCTGATTATGAGTCAGGTGCTCTAACCAACTGAGCTATAGGCCCTGAAAATTTGGTTGCCCAAATAATCATGAGCGGCAAATGTAAAATATTTACCCTTAACGTAGGGCATCAATGTTGTCAATTTGTAAAAAATAATGCGCTTAATTTGCGGCATGGTTACTCCTGTAAAAAATATCATTTTTGATTTAGGCGGCGTTTTAATCAACCTCAATTATCAGTTAACGCGAAAGGCTTTTGAAGATCTAGGTGTGGAGGATTTTGATGCTTTTTATACCCAGCATGCAGCCAACCCTTTATTTGAAAACCTTGAAGTGGGTGCCATTGAACCTGAGGCATTTTACGAGTCCCTCAGGGAAGCCACTGGATTAACCCATTCCGATACACAATTGGAAACCGCATGGAATGCCATGTTACTTGATTTTCCGGCTGAGCGCTTACAATGGTTGGATCAAATCAAAAACAAGTATAATATTTATTTATTTTCTAATACAAATGCTATTCATTATAAGGCATTTACTACGATATATGCGCAAACTGCGCCACTTATTGGTTTACACCCAGATTTTAACCATTTTTTTAAAGAGGCGCATTATTCCCATACGCTTGGGCAAAGAAAGCCAGAAGTAGCTGCTTTTGAGGCCGTATTGGCAAAATCTGGACTTGATGCTGCCCAAACCCTATTTATTGATGATACCATTAGCAATATAGAAGGTGCTCAAAAAGCCGGGCTTCAGACCCTATTTTTAAGTGGGGGCTTGACTGTGATGGATCTGGGACTTTAAGGCTTAACTTCCTCAAAATCAATGTAATCTTCTTTGGGAGCCGGCTTGGTTGCCTCTGTTTTAGCCTGTCTTTGGGCCTGAGCAGCCTGTTCTTGTTGTGCCCTAGCAGCAGCGGCTTGCTGCGCTTGCATTTCTTGTAAGGTGCTTTTGATTTGAGAGCTGGCCTTACTTACAGGCACCACCACGTTAAATATAAAGCGGTATAGCGCATAGATTAAGAAGCCGTAAAAAAGAAGTTTCATCATAATAGTAAGCGTAATAGACCACAAAGGTAAGGACTCTACAAAAGCAAAATTTGGAAGTTTAGGCCTAAAAACACTATATTTGCACTAGAAAATGAAACAATTGAAGGGAACGGCTACCGTTCCCTTCTTCTTTTTTAATATGTCTACTGAATTACAAATAGCAAAAATTGAAGCCTTAATAGCACAGCTCTTACAAGAGGAGCCTACCTATTTTTTGGTTTCTGTCCTTATCAAACCTACCAATAACATTAAAGTGTATTTGGACGGCGATCAGGGTATTGCCATTGAAAAATGTGTTCGCTTTAATAAGCAGCTCTATAAGTTAATTGAAGAAGAAGGCTATTACCCAGAAGGAGATTTTTCGTTAGAACTTTCTTCTCCAGGCATTGACGAACCTTTAAAATTACATCGTCAGTATGTAAAAAATAAAGGTAGACATGTAGAAGTTTTGTTTAACGATGGTACCAGCAAAGAGGGTTTGTTACTCGAAGTTGCAGAGGCTGATATTATTGTAGAGCACACAGAAGGTAAAGGAAAAAAAATGGTAACACAACAATTAGTGATTCCGTTTTCAACGATAAAATCAACAACGATTCAAATTAAATTTTAAACTTTTGAAACTTTAAATAAAGCGTTATGGCTAGTATTAATCTTATCGAAGCATTCCAGGAATTTAAAGATGCAGAGAACATTGATCGTCCCACGATGATGAAAGTGGTGGAAGATGTATTTAAAACATTACTCCGTAAAAAATATGGCAGCGATGATAACTTTGATGTTATCGTAAACGCCGAAAAAGGAGACTTAGAAATTATCCGTCGCCGACTTATTGTTGAAGATGGTGAAGTGATAGATCCCTTATCTGAAGTGGGTTACAGCGATGCTACTAAAATTGAACCCGACTTTGAAGTAGGGGAAGATTTGTACGAAGAAATTAACATGATTGACTTTGGTAGAAGAGCTATTTTGGCTGCTAAGCAAACCCTTGCTAGCCGTATTAGCGATCTTAAAAAGAACGTCCTTATTAAAAAATATGGTGATCGTATTGGTGATATTATCAGTGCCGAAGTGTACCAGGTTTGGAAAAAAGAAGTACTTCTTTTGGATGAAGAAGGCAACGAACTTATTTTACCAAAGTCGGAACAAATTCCACAAGACTATTTCAAAAAAGGTGAAAACATTAGAGCTGTTGTAGCACGTGTTGATCTTAAAAATAATACACCAGTTATTATTTTATCAAGAACAAGTCCGCTATTCTTAGCTAAACTATTAGAGATTGAAGTACCTGAAATTTTTGATGGTTTAATTGCTATCAAAAAGATTGTACGTGATCCAGGAGAGCGTGCTAAGGTGGCTGTAGAAAGTTACGATGATCGTATCGATCCAGTAGGTGCTTGTGTGGGTATGAAAGGTTCTCGTATTCATGGCATTGTGCGTGAATTGAAAAACGAAAACATTGATGTGATTAACCACACCACCAATATTCAACTTTTAATTCAACGTTCTTTAACCCCAGCTAAAATTAGCTACATGGAGTTAGACAACGATAAAAAGCACGCCGAAGTGTTTTTAAAAGCAGACCAAGTTTCTCTAGCCATCGGCCGTAGAGGGGTAAATATCAAGCTTGCTTGCGAATTAACCGGCTATGAAATTGATGTATTTAGAGAAGATGAAGAGATTGTTGATGAGTTTGACATTGATTTAGACGAATTTAGTGATGAAATTGAGGCTTGGGTAATTGATGAGTTCAAGCGTATTGGTTGTGATACTGCCCGCAGTATTTTAAACCTAACCGCAGATGAATTAGAGCGCAGAACCGACCTCGAAAAAGAAACCATCGAAGACGTACTTAAAGTGCTTCAAGCAGAATTTGACGAAGAAGCGTAAGCAGCATATAGTTAACTATCTTTGCCCTTAATATGGGGTGAGGATCCGCAGCAGAAGCGTTCATACGCTGTGGCACATTTCAATGAACGAATGGACTAAAAAACACTGAATGTCAGAATTGAAAACACCCAGACTGTTAGCCGCCGCTAAAGAGTTCAACATTGGCCAAGATACCTTGGTTGAGTTCTTAGTGAAAAAAGGTTTTAGTCGTGATGAGTTAAAGCCTACGGCAAAACTTTCATCAGACCAGTACTATGCTTTACAAGCAGAGTTCCAAGGAGATAAAGTTGCTAAGAACAAAGCCGATCAGGTAGAGATACCTAAGGTTGCTGCACAAGCAGAGCCTAAGAAAAAAAGAGATGAAGAAGATCTTTCTTTTGCTAAAAAAGAAGATAAAAAAGTGCGCAAAGAAGAGCCTGTTGTAGAAGCACCTGTTGCCGCTGCACCAGCGCCAGAAGTAAAAGCGCCAGAAGTTGAAAAAGTGGCGGCCCCAGAAATTGAGGCACCTAAAGTGATCCATAAAATTGATTTATCTGCGATTGATTCTTCGACACGCCCTAAAAAAGTAGCGAAGAAAAAAACAGATGATGCGCCTACAGAAGAGGTAGAAAAACCAGCTGCTAAAACCGCTAAGAAAAAAGTAGCGGAAGAAACACCTGCAGTTCCTGAGCCTGTTGTGGCTGCACCAGCTCCAGCTCCTGCTGCTCCTGTTGAGGAAGTAGCGCCAACCATCGAAAATATTAGAGCCGAGAAATTAGAAGGCCCTAAAATTCTAGGAAAAATTGAATTACCTATCAATAGTGATACACGTCCTAAGCCAGCGGCTAGAGATGAAAAGCGCAAGCGCAAACGTATTCCTGTAGATGGTAAACCTGCACCTGCTGCACCTACACTTGGCGCAGACGGTAAACCAGTAAGCGGTCCTAACAGACCTATTGTTGCTGCTAACAACAGAAACAATCAAGGCGGTGGCGGTGGTCAATTTAATAGAGGCGGTGGACCAGGTGGTAACAGAGGTGGTAATAGAAATGATAGAGGCAAACGTGCCCCAATCGAGGATAAAGAAATTGATCAAAAAGCAATTCAAGAAAAAATCAGAGAAACCCAAGCGAAGCTTGCAGGTGCTGGCGGAAAAGGTAAGAGCTTAAAAGCAAAATACCGTAGAGCTAAGCGTGACGAAGCAGCAGAAGCAATGGGTGAAATGACTGAAGACAACAAACTACAAGTAACAGAATTTGTTACCGTAAGCGAGTTGGCAAACTTAATGGACGTAAGCTTTGCAGACGTTATTGGAAAGTGTATGAACCTTGGTATCATGGTTTCTATCAACCAACGTTTGGATGCAGAAGTTATTGAATTAGTTGCTAGCGAATTTGGATTTGAAGTTGAATTTATAGGTATTGATGATGCTGACGAATTTGATGAAGAAGAAGATGAAGATGATGAAGCGTCACTTGTAGAACGTGCACCAATTGTAACCATCATGGGTCACGTGGATCACGGTAAAACTTCATTACTAGATTATATCCGTAATGCAAACGTAGTAGCAGGTGAAGCGGGTGGTATCACACAGCACATTGGTGCTTATGAGGTAACAACGCCAACAGGAAAAGCGATTACTTTCTTAGATACACCGGGTCACGAAGCGTTTACCGCGATGCGTGCGCGTGGTGCTAAAGTAACCGACATTTCAATTATTGTAGTTGCTGCCGATGACGCCGTGATGCCTCAAACAAAAGAAGCCATCTCGCACTCACAAGCTGCAAACGTTCCAATGATTTTTGCGGTGAACAAGATTGATAAAGACGGAGCCAATCCGCAAAAAATATACGAGCAGCTTTCACAAATGAACATTTTAGTAGAAGCTTGGGGTGGTAAATTCCAAAACCAAGAATTATCTGCTAGACAAGGTTTAAATGTAGATGCGCTTTTAGAAAAAGTATTATTAGAAGCTGAACTATTAGATTTAAAAGCCAACCCTAACAAAGAAGGCTCTGGAACTATTATTGAAGCATCTCTAGATAAAGGCCGTGGATATGTGGCTACCATTTTAGTACAAAACGGAACGCTTCGTCAAGGAGACTTAATTGTTTCTGGACAACATTATGGTCGTGTAAAAGCGATGTTTAATGAGCGTAACCAGCGTATTGATACCGCACCTCCATCTACACCAGTAGTAATACTTGGTTTAAATGGTGCACCACAAGCCGGTGAGAAGTTTAAAGTATTTACAGACGAAGCAGAAGCAAAAGAAGTAGCTACAAAACGTGCGCAACTTTTACGTGAGCAAGGTTTACGTGCTAGAAAACATATCACGCTTGATGAAATTGGTAGACGTTTAGCACTAGGTAACTTTAAAGAATTAAACATCATCATTAAAGGTGACGTGGATGGTTCTGTAGAAGCATTATCTGATTCATTACAAAAATTATCTACTGCCGAAGTTGCTATTAGAGTGGTATTAAAAGGGGTTGGTCAGATTTCAGAATCTGATGTACTACTTGCTGCTGCATCTGATGCGATCATCATTGGATTTAACGTGCGTCCTTCTATGCAGGCTAATAAACTTGCAGAAAGTGAAGGCGTGGAAATTAAATTATACTCTATCATCTACACCGCAATTGATGAAATCAAGAGCGCGATGGAAGGTATGCTTGAACCTAAGTACCAAGAGAAAATTATTGCCAACGTTGAAGTACGTGAAGTATTTAAATTTGACAAAGCCACTGTGGCTGGTTGTTATGTACTTGACGGAAAAATTAGCCGTAATAGTAAAATTAGAATTATCAGAGACGGTATTGTTGAGTATCCTAAAGGAGAAGGACAAGCAGCCGAACTTGGAAGTCTCAAAAGATTTAAAGATGATGCCAAAGAAGTTGCATCCAATATGGAGTGCGGCTTAACCATCAAAAACTTTAGTGACCTTAAAGTAGGGGATATTGTTGAAGCCTTTGAAGAAGAGGAAGTAAAACGTACCTTATAAATTTTGTTAAAAGCGATCCCGACCCTGTTGTCGGGATTGCGCTTTTAGTACATTTGAGTAACTATTTAGATTTTATGAAAAAAGTATTCTTGTTTGTTGTGATGATTGCTGCGGCGGGTTTGTTTACGAAGCATGCTGCGGCTCAGTCTAAAAAAGTGGTTGCCGATAAAATTATTGGTCAGGTAGGTGATAAAATTATTTTGCGTTCCGATGTAGAAAATGCACTTCTAGACTTAAAGCGTCAGGCGCAGGGTCAAGAAAATGTAATGATACCTACAGCTTGTCAGATCATGGAAGGACAGCTCATTCAAAAAGCACTTGTATTACAAGGTGAAAAAGATTCACTTAAAATTAGTGAAGATGAAATTGATGCGGCACTTGATAACAGAATTAGAGGCGCCATTCAACAATATGGTTCTAAAGATTTACTAGAAGAAATTGCTGGTAAAACGGTGTACCAATTAAAAGAAGATTTTAGAGAAGCATTTAGAGCGCAAAAGCTTGCCGAAGAAATGCAAAAGAAAATAGTAGGCAATGTAAAAATCACACCCAACGAAGTGCGTGCTTACTATGCAAAAATTCCTAAAGACAGTTTACCGTTTTACGAGAGTGAAGTTGAAATTAGTCAGGTAGTGGTAATTCCTAAAGCCAATAAAGACGTAGAAGAATATGTGGCTAAGCAGATGCTCGATTACAAAAAGCAAGTAGAGTCTGGTAAGCAAAAGTTTGAGCAGCTGGTAAAATTATATTCAGAAGATCCAGGAAGTAAAGATGCAGGTGGACAGTACACTTTAAACAGAAACGAAAAAACATGGGATCCTGCTTTCTTGTCGGCCTCTTTTCGTTTAAAAGAAGGGCAGATTTCTCCCGTTGTAAAATCGAAGTTTGGACTGCATATCATACAACTTGTAAGTCGCAGTGGTGACGAAGCAGTGGTAAGACATATTTTACGTATTCCTCCAGTAACGGATGATGAAATTAAGGAAGCAATAACAAAAGTGGATTCTATTAAAACGGCATTGCTAGCTGGAACACTTGCTTTTAATGAAGCAGTAAGTAAGTTTAGTGACGACGAAAACAGTAAGTTTAGTGCAGGCTCAGTAGCTGGTCCAAATGGATCTGTGTTTTTAACCATTGACATGTTAGACAAAGACATGGTAGTGGCACTTAAAAATTTAAAGCCAGGTCAATATAGTGCACCACAGGTATACATCGACGAGCGTAATAGAAAAGCGGTACGCCTTATTAATTTAAAACGTAGAACAGAGCCGCACCGTGAAAATATGTTGGACGATTACAACCGTATTGCACAGCGTGCCATCGAAGAAAAAAAGGGTAGCGTACTAGAAAAATGGTTTAAAGACCATATCCCTACCTACTTTGTGTCTATCGATACAGAATACGGTAATTGTGATAGCTTAAAAGATTGGAAAGATGCGGCGGCTAAGGCTACTGCAAATAGGAAATAAGTGTAAGGATGTTGTATATATGGCGCCCCACCTTTTGGTGGGGCGCTTTTGTTTGGCCCTGTGCGTGGGCGACCGCTATGGCGCGCTCCGCGCGCCATAGCCCAAGAAAAATAACTTTTGCAAATTAGATGTATGTACATACATTTGTGTTGTGAAATTAGAAAACGCCCTTTTAAGTACTAAATTTTCTAGTGAAGTTCAAAAAGCTTCACTTAATGTTTTGTATAGCGCTTGGTGGCTCAAAAGCATTACCAGTAAGGAATTAAAGGATTTTGACCTTACCCATGAGCAGTACAACGTGCTTCGTATTTTGAAAGGAAAATACCCCGATCAGCTATGCGTAAAAGATATTGCAAGGCGCATGATTGAAAAAAGTTCCAATGTGCCCCGCATCATTGACCGCCTAGAAATTAAAAAGTTAGTAAAAAGAACGGTATCCGAATCGGATAAAAGAGAAACCCTCATTACTATTACCAAAAGTGGGTTGTCAATCCTAGAATCCAGTACCAGTAAGCTTAATAAGCTACACGATTGTATGCAAAATTTAACTGAAAAAGAGGCACAACAACTCAATCACTTACTCGAAAAAATGCGCGAGAAAGACAACGATTAATTTTTTAGACATATTCATGTATATACATATAAATTAAAAAAGATGAAAACAGAATTACATACAGCTGCAAGTAGAGGCCACGTAAAATTTGATTGGCTTGACACTTACCATTATTTTAGTTTTGGACAATATAATAATCCAGCAAGGGTTCACTTTGGTGCGCTGCGCGTTATCAATGATGATCATATCGATGCTGGTATGGGTTTTGGTATGCATCCGCATGATAATATGGAAATTGTAACTATCCCGCTAGAAGGTGATTTGCACCACAACGATTCTACGGGTCGTGATGAAATTATTAGAGCCAACGATGTACAAATTATGAGTGCAGGTTCTGGTATCTACCATAGTGAGTACAATGCCAATAATGATAAACCTGTTAAGCTATTTCAGATTTGGGTTTTTCCTAAAGAAAAAAACATCAAACCCCGCTACGAGCAGCTTACATTTAGTGCAGCAGACCGTATCAATAAATTTCAAACCGTTGTAGCGCCTGATAATGACAACGCTGTTTGGATCAATCAAGATGCTTGGTTTTCATTAGGTGATTTTGATGCGAGTCAAACACAAACCTACAACTTACATAAATCAGGTGGTGGTGTCTATGTTATTGTTGTAAACGGACAAGTAAAAATTGGAGATCAGGAGCTTGGCGCAAGAGACGCTATTGCAATTTCAAAAACAGATTCCTTCGAATTTACAGCCACCACAAAATCTTCATTACTACTGATTGAAGTACCTATGCAGTGGTAATACTTAATTTATAATTTTAAATCACACACACATGAATTACTTAAAACAAGCCCCTTCTTTTTTATTAGCCTTTGTATTTGTTGTATTTGGCGCTAATTACTTTTTCAATTTTATGCCAATGCCAGCACCAACTGGAAATGTAAAGGCCTTTTTTGATTTATTTTATCCAACTAAATATTTGTTGGTTGTAAAAACACTAGAAGTGGTAGTTGGATTATTACTATTTATTAAACCTTTACGTGCATTAGGCCTCTTGTTACTTGCACCAATTGTAGTGAACATTTTATTGTTTGAATTGTTAATTGCACAAGCACCTGGTATTGGTGTATTGCTTTTATTGTTAAATGGCATTGCTATTTATCAGCACAAAGAAAAATACATCGGAATCATTAAATAGGTCCAAATTAGTATGAACATAGAAATTATTTCGGGAAGCCCTCGAACAAACAGTGTCACACATAGAGTAGCGCTATTCTTGCAAAAGCATTTTGCTGCGAACACCCAACATAATATTGGCTTATTGGATGTCAGAGACTGGAATATGCCATTATTAAACTTTGTTATTGGCACGCCCGATCAGGCGCCGGATCATCTAAAGCCTTTAGCCAACCGTATGTTTGCAGCAGATGCTTTTATATTAGTAACCCCCGAATACAATGGTAGTTATTCGGCGGCCTTACAAAATTTATTAGACCATTTTCCCAAGCAAAGCCGCAAAGCTTTTGGCCTCGTAACCGGTTCACCGGGTGGTCTAGCGGGTGCTAGGGCTAGTCAGCAATTACTATTATTGGTGCCTGCTTTGTTTGGTATTGCAGCTCCTAATATGCTGTTAGTTCCATTTTTAGACCAAAAATTCTCTCCAGAAGGCGAATTAACTGACGCTGGCTTCCAAAAATCGGTGGATACGTTTACCAACGAGTTTTTGTGGTTAGCCGAGGCATTAGCCGCCAATAAAGGATAAAATACCTTTAATATTTAATTGTAAGGAAGTGGCGAAGTTATTAACTTCGCCACTTCTCATTTATACCTACTATGAGCGACGATATTAAACACGAATGCGGCCTTGCCTTTATTCGTTTAAGAAAGCCTTTTTCTTACTACCTACAAAAGTATGGTAGCGTAACCTACGGCCTTAATAAGTTGTATTTGTTAATGGAAAAACAGCACAATCGTGGCCAAGATGGTGCCGGAATTGCAGCTGTAAAATTAAATATCGAAGCAGGTAATCCGTATTTACACAGAATGCGCAGTAGCGCTCCACAGCCTATCGCCGATTTATTTTATAATATAGGCCAAGAAATTCAGGAATTAGAAAAACACCAACCCGATATTAAAAATCATCCGGGTTTAATGAAAGGGCATTTACCTTTCTTAGGTGAACTTCTATTAGGCCATTTGAGGTATGGTACCCAAGGTAAAAACAATGTAGAGTTTTGTCATCCCTTTATAAAGAGAAATATTTCTCCAGGAAAAAATTTAGCACTTGCGGGTAATTTTAATCTGGTAAACACTGACGATTTATTTGCACAAATAAATTTTGAACCAGGTGCCTTTCAAAAGCAAAGTGATTTAGCAGCGATGATGGAAGTGGTGC
>JBEGUD010000094.1:0-20091 GCA_041179065.1 Bacteroidota bacterium
CAGCTGTTTTCACGTTTGGTAGAGAATACTTGATACCAAGCATGTTTATGAAAATATTAGACAAAATTTATGCCGATGCACCAGATAAAGTAAGTATTTTTAAATACTATATCGAAAGACATATTGAAGTAGATGGTGATCATCACAGTCACTTGGCACTTGATATGGTAAGTAGGCTTTGTAGTGATGATGCATCTAAATGGGAGGAAGCAACAAGTGCATCTGTTAAAGCACTTGCACTTCGCATAGGACTTTGGGATGCTATTTTTGATAAATAATGATATGAAAAAAATTGTTGGTGTTACGGTAAGCGTGTTGCAAATGTTGGTATGGGTTGTTTTATTGGCTCAATTGCAAACAGCTTGCAGTAAACAAACAACTGGCGCTGAAGTAGACAATTATAATTTGAAAATTGGACAGCATATCGATGTTACGCTTAACGCAAATCCGTCTACTGGTTATGGTTGGTCTTGGATAAACAAAGCAGCTGTAACGACTGTAGATTCTGTGGCTGCTATTTCAGTTACTAGTAATAATGTTCCCGGAAGCCCTAGTCAAGAAATTTGGCGGTTTAAGGCAGTTAAAGCGGGTTCTGATTCCATTAAATTTAGGTATGCGCAACCTTGGGTTGGCGGCGCAGTGGGTGAAACCAGAACCCTCTTTATAAGAGTCAATTAGCTTTTTGGAAAGTCTGCACCTTCTGTAACAGACGCCCAAGTATCAAAATCATTTTTTAATTCTTCTAGTTTTTCTCTAGCGCCTCTTAATGCAGCAACACCTAATAATAAACGCATCGGTGGTGTTTCAGATTCAACTACTTGAATCATTGCTTTAACGGCCCTTACTGGATCGCCAGCTTGATTACCACTGATACCTCTAATGGTATCTTTATTTTTGTCGGCTGTTTCTGCATAGTCTGCAATAGTTGCAGGGCTTTCGTTGGCAGAACGTCCTGCCCAATCTGTTCTAAATCCACTCGGTGCAATAATGGTTACTTTAATACCAAGTGGTCCAACTTCTTTGGCTAAAGATTCACTAAAACCATCCACCGCATATTTTGTTGCATTGTAAAAACCTACACCAGGGAAAGACCTTAAACCTGCAATGGAAGCAATATTTAAAATATGTCCACTTCTTTGCTTACGCATGTGGGGTAACACTTCTTGCGTCATTTTTGCTAAACCAAACACATTGATTTCAAACATTTTTCTTACTTCTACTTCTTCGCTTTCTTCGATAGAGCCAAAGTATCCAATACCTGCATTATTTACGAGCACATCAATTTGACCAAAATGCGCCATTGTTTGAGCAACACTTGATTTAATTTCTGCGTCGATGGTAACATCTAATTTGATGGCAATAGATGTATTTGGGTATGCAGCAACAATATCATCTACATCACTTGTTTTGCGAGATGCTACAGCAACTTTGTAGCCTTTTGCTAAAACTTCTTTTGCTAGTTCTCTTCCAAATCCTGTTGAACATCCTGTAATAAGCCAAACTTTTTCCATGATCATTTTATTTTGAGTGATTTGCGTTATATGCTTCGATTCCTTTGATAATTAACTTTTGTCTTCTAATTTCTCTTGGTACCACAATGATACCGATTAATAAACCAAATGCACCATAAGATGAATTTCGGCCAGGGCTAAGCGTATTAGAGCTCAGCGCTGATAGTCCTAAATAGCCACCCCAAAAGTAGTTCCAATCTCTGATTCTTTTTGCACGATTAAAATATAAATAGGCTTCCGGTAACGTTACCGATAAATCCCTGGCATCGGAAATGCTTAAAGCCCTGCTTCCGAGGTATATTTTTTTGCCAATGAGTTTCATTTTTTCTTTTGATCTAGTTTCGTCTTGTGCCATAAGAAACTGAGTAAAAAATGAAATGCATAACAAAAGGGTAATCTTTTTTATCATAAATTAATAGTTATATTTATTTTTCAAAAATACCAATTAACATGGATCAAAGTAATTCGTCGCGCCGTTCATTTTTAAAAAATGTTTCTTTTGCTACTGCATTTTTTGCAGTGGGCGGGTATCAAAAAATTAGCGCGAATACTGTTTTTGAAAACAGGAGTAAGGTGGCACTTCGTTTTGTGGTAGCTTCTGATGCGCACTATGGCCAACCTAACACGCCTTATGATGAAATGATCGAAAAAATTACGCGTCAAATAAATAGTTTTCATCAAGAATCGCCGCTAGATTTTTGTGTAATCAATGGTGACATTATTCATAACGAAAAACATTTGCTACCATTAGCCAAACAAAAATTAGATGCGCTAGATCCTGTTTATTATGTGACCAGAGGAAATCATGATATGGTAACTGCCGACTATTGGCAAGAAGTATGGGGCATGCCACTCAATCATATGGTTGAAATAAAAGAGAATGCTATTATTTTAGGGGACACTTCCAACGAGGATGGAAAATACCTTTCACCAGATTTAAATTGGCTTGCAAAACAGTTAGAAGCGAATAAACAGAAGGATAACGTATTTCTGTTTTTGCATATTCCTCAAAAAGCATGGACTGCAAATGCAATTGATACCCCTGATTTCGAAGCGCTCGTTAATCAGTATCCAAACATTACTGCCATTTTTCATGGACATGAGCATGACCAGGATGGGGTTAAATTATTAGGTACCAGGCAAACCCCTTGTTTATTTGATGCCCATATGGGTGGTAATTGGGGTACCCCATATAAAGGATTTAGGGTGGTAGAGGTACTAAATAACTTAAGCTGGCTTTCGTATATGATGAACCCTACACAAAAGATAAATGAGTTTAGCCAGCAAGATTTTTATAAAAAATGAGGGCCCGGTTACCCAAAGCCCCCATACCCCCCGAGTTTAAAACTCAATCAAATAAACGCCACATATCTGTAATGTGGGACGCAGTTTGTTTGAATTTCAATAATCTATTATCGAGTAACGGATATAATTAATAATATATTGTAATACAATTTACAATGAATATAATATATATTTAATACGTATAAAACGTATCTTATTTTTATTAATCTGAACCAATTGATTAGCTTTGTAAGATGCGATTAAGACATATATATATTATTCTGTTTTTATTTGTTATAGTTAATGCATCAGCCCAAAAAAATTTGCTGCGCTATTTAGCTTCTCAAACGGGTTCCTTCGAGCTTCAATTGCTTAATAAGGAAACAAAATTGGTTCCTACCCCCCTCGGTTTAACCTGTGCCGATTCGCGTCATGATTATATGGTAAATAATGGCCAATTGTACATGCAAATAAACGGGACGGGTAAGCTTTTTAAAATTGATAGCAGCCTAGCTATTACTAGGCTTGATAATACTTGTTACGAAGGGTATAATTATGGCTCTTACTCTTATATCAGAAACAATAAATTCTACAATTTAGGCGGATGGGGTTTTTGGCAATTTAATAGCGGGCTTAGGTATTTTGATACCACTTCCAAAGAATGGTTTAGAGAACCCATCAACAAAGAAGTCCAATTGGCTAAGCATATGAATGCGATTGTTTATCCAGATAAACAAAATGATCTTATTTATGTGGTCTATCAGTCGTATCCCGATTCTTATTATAAACTTCAAAATGAAGTTAAAAATGACACGATGTACATGCAGTGTCTAAATTTAAAAACAAATGATTGGTGGCAGGAACCCAAAATATTGAATGACAAAATACTTCAGGAAACCGTAATTGGCACAAGTGCAATGATTTTACCTGGGCTAGGAATTTTAACGGAATCGTATAATCATTTGTATTTAATAAATCCAACTACCCAAAAATTATATGAAATAGAAAATGAAATTGGCGGTACTATTATGAATTATGTGGCAAGTAAAAATGGCTTGTATTTTTATAAAGACGAAAAATTACATATATATAATCCAGGGCTAGATTCTTTGGCAAGTATTACACTTTCGATGTCAAAATTTTCTGAAGTTGCAAAACCACTTTACAAAAAAATAACACCAAGCATTACAGATAAAATAAAGCTTAATCAACTACCCTATTTTATAGCAATTTTATTATTATTTACAATTGCTGTTGTACTCTTTTTCAAGAATAAGTCTTTGCGCAAAATGCAGCAAAATGTTGTTGGGAGCGGCTTTCACAAAAAATCAATAGAGGTAAATAAACAACTAGAATTTTCAGATAATTTAACTGAAACAGAAAAGTCTGTAATGGATATTTTGCTTGAATGTTCTAAACAAAGTACACCAACATCTATCGATCAAATAAACAGGGCACTGGGTGTAAAAAATAAAGAAGTAACGATCCAAAATAAATTAAGATCTGATACCCTTCAAATGATCAATAAAAAATTTATGGTATTTGCCTCCACCAGCGATATACTAGTGGAGCGAGAAAAAACAGCGATGGATAAAAGGGTATACCAATACAAGATTAATGAGCGCTACCTAAATAAAATTAAATAAGTATCTCTTACGTATGTTTTGAATGTAAAAAGGAATTAACCTTCTGCTTCTTCCTCTTCTTCTTCTTTGAAAAGTGGATTTCTACGAGATGGGATCACCATTTGTTCGTCATCACTTAAGAATACCCAGAAGTTGTTTAATTCAAAAATATCTCCACTTGTTTTGCTATCTCCGTCTGCACTTCTGCGCTCGTAAGTACCTAGTAATTCACCGTGGTGTCTTAATTGATTTAATTTGTCTTCGTGTGCTAATTCTTTAAAGCTTTCGATCGTCATCATCTGTATTGATTTTGTGCAAATATATATTACTCCTCCTTATTCGCCATATAGTATTACAGCAGAACTTCCAGCTAGGGTATAATTAGTAGCTGATTTTGAAGAACCTTTACTACTTAACCCTACTTTCCATGTGCCTTTTGGCAAACTAATGGTTTGAGGGGTTTGTTTACCATTGTAAGCGACCCATATTTTTTTCCAACGATCACCTACTGCCCCTCCGTCAATGGTGTAAGCAATGATTCCAGTAGGTAGGTTTTCTTCAAAATTTAAATGCGTTGCAATTTGCGCCGCCGTTTGCATTCTAAAAGCAGGATGCGCACGTCTAATTTGTATCAAGCTTTTGATAAACTGATAACTCGCATTATTTTGAGTTTTTAAATCCCAATTGATACCATTTACAACATCTCCTTTATCAAAAGAATTTTCTACCCCATTTTTTGTTCTTAAAAATTCGGTACCCGCATGTAAGAAACTGGCGCCTTGTGCAGTTAATACAATCGCATAAGCTAGTTCGTGCATTTTTGTGCGTTCAGCCACAGACGCCTCTTTAAAAGAGAGTTCTATTTTGTCCCATAAAATATTATTATCGTGACAATCTGCATAGTTGATAAGTCCTGCAGGGCCCGCTGTATATGGTTCTTTGGAGTAATTGACCTTGCTATAATTTATTTGTGGGTGTTTTCCCGCGGCTACAATGCCAAATTTTACCGACTCACTATTTTCAATTTGGCCAGTGGCAAAACCACGATCATTGATATTAAAAACACTACCCTTTATACCATCACGCATATCATCACTAAATACGGCAATGCCATTTAATTTTGCTGCATTTTTTTTGAGTGCTCTTTTATCATCAGGAAGTGGAGAGCTACTAGAGGTCCAGCCTTCACCATATAAAACAATCGAAGGTTTTATTTTATGAAGTGTATCAGAAATTAAATTCATGGTTTCAATATCATGGATACCCATCAGATCAAAACGAAACCCATCTATATGGTATTCCTTTACCCAATACACCACACTTTCAATCATAAATTTTTGAAACATCGCATTGTCGCTCGCCGTTTCATTGCCACAACTACTTGCATCAGAAAAACTTCCATCGGCTCTTTTTCGGTAATAATAATCAGGAACAAGAATGTTAAAATTAGAGTTTTTAGTGAGTGCGGTATGGTTGTACACCACATCCATAATGATGCGTAAACCATTACTATGCATGGTTTTAATAAGTTCTTTTAGCTCTTTGATACGTACTTTACCATCTGCGGGGTTGGTACTATAAGAGCCCTCCGGAATATTATAATTAACTGGATCGTATCCCCAATTATACTGCACTGCTGATTTTGTTTCGTCTACAGAGTTATAATCGTAAAAAGGTAGGAGATGAACGTGGGTTACGCCAAGTTCTTTGATATGTGAAAGTCCCGTAGATTGTCCGGCACTGTTTTTTGTTCCAACCTCTGCCAAACCTAAAAACTTGCCCTTATTTTTTATACCACTACTTGCGTGAATGCTTGCATCTCTAACATGTAATTCATAAATGATAGCATCTGTTTGTTTATTAGCGCTAGAAAAATTTGGAGACTTATCCTGAGCCCATCCTACTGGACTGGTTTCTTTTAAATCAATGACCTGTGCTCTTAAACCATTGGTACCACAGGCTTTTGCGTAAGGATCTACCACTTCTTCACTCCAGGTATTATTAGTATTAACTTGAAAAGTATAGTAGCTATTTTTAAGATTTTCGGGCACAGTAATTTGCCATACACCATTTTCGCCCTTATTCATACTAATAGAACGAATAGCATTTCCACCTATATCAGATTTGTACAAATTTAATGTAGCAGCAGTAGCTGTTGGCGCCCAAATTTTAAATGTAGCAGCTGCAGGAGAATAGGTTAATCCTAAATCTTTACCGTTGTAAACTGGATAACTACTTGGGTTTTGAGCGTAGCCATAAATAGCGGTACCAATTAATAGAATAAGTACAATTAACTTTTTCATGCATGTCAAATTAAGATTGCTAATATACACACTTAGATAAAATTATATTTCATCAAATCTTAATTATCTTGCTTCTTTAGTTGATATGCTTTCAAAGAATAAAAAAATAGACGTTATAGACAAGTTGCTGTCGCTTTGTTACGCGCATAATAAAGACGCGCTATTTATTATGAGTTTGATGCATCAATATGAAGAACGTGGGAGTTTGAGTAAAAAACAGTTGCAAGGATTATTACTCAAAGCACAAAAAATCAAGGAAATACCAGCCCATCAAATTGCGGCAGTAGAAGCCATTGTTTTAAAAATGCCAAATAGGGATAAAACCCCTGTCCAAAAAACAACCCCAGCCATCAGTGAGGCTGAGGCTCAAATAGCAGCTGCACGCGCACAAACGGAGCAGGTTTTAGCAGTTTATCCATCCCATAAGCAGGTACTTCTTTTAAGGTCTAAACTTATGAGCCATCAATCACTAACGCCTCAAGAACAAGCTGATCTTACCAAATTTGTCAAGATTTTAGTTAAAAAATAGAGCTGTGTGACATCCGTCACGTTTGATGCCACATAAAGTGATGATTTTTGCAGTATCAAATCACAACTAAATCAAGTAGCTATGTTTTCTTTTATTAAAAAATTATTTGGTCCAGCCACTGATTACAATGCTTTGTTAGAAAAAGGTGCTGTTATTATTGATGTACGAACTGCTGGTGAATATGCGAATGGACATATAAAGGGATCCAAAAATATTCCATTGGATATGATTAATGGTCGTGTTGCTGAATTAAAAAAAGCAGGTAAGCCAGTTATTACGGTTTGCAGAAGCGGCGCAAGAAGTGGCATGGCAAAAGGTATACTAGCATCTGGCGGCATTGAAGTTTACAACGGAGGTCCTTGGAATAGTTTAATGCAAAAAATAAATTAACATGAAAGCTTTTATACAGTCTCAATATCTTGTAATTATTGGCGTATTAGTAGGAGCGCTGGGTGGCTACTTGTATTGGAAAAATATAGGTTGCGCAACTGGCACTTGTATGATTACTTCAAAACCATTTAATAGTATCATTTATTTTGGAATACTTGGTGGTCTTGTATTTAGTATGTTTAAAAAAACAACCTCCCATGTTAAGTGAATCTTTTGAAAAAATAATTTCTTCCGATAAGCCCGTCCTTATTGACTTTTATGCTACCTGGTGTGGACCATGCAAAATGATGCCTCCTATTTTAAAAGAGGTAAAGGATAAAATGGGCGAATCTATTTCTATTTATAAAGTAGACGTAGATGTACATCAAAATATTGCTGCACATTTTTCTGTAAATAGTGTTCCTACTTTAGCTGTATTTAAAGAGGGTAAATTATTGTGGCGTGAGCCAGGTGTAAAGCCAGCTGCACAACTTGTTCAAATCATATCAAAATTATAGTTTTAGCAGTAGTCGTATAATTAATCTCATATAATTTGTATGTTTTAGTAGTTTAGCGCTAGAAACTGTAAATTATACATTATGACTGGGATTGATAGTGTTGTTTTAGAATCTGTAATTGTACATAAGGTTGGAAATCCAACACGTTCGGAGCAGCTTGTATTATCTAATGAAGCGCTCATCATTGAAGATCATTTAGTTACTGGTTTATTAACGAAGTATTTTTTAACGCCTTTTAATGAGGCAGAACATTATCAGTTTTCACACCTTAGTGATTTGTCGTTAAATGAAGTGTATACCTATGTACAAACCATTTTTAACGAACCAACATCTTTTGTAGAACAAAGTAAGTTGTTGGCCAACTTTTTACACGCAAAGTCTACGCATGTTAAAGTGAAAGACGGCGAACTCTATGTTGCTAAATTCACAAACCTTCCTTTTGGCACCGAATTTATTTCTGGTATTGGACTTTTTAAAAGTGAAACTAAAGAAACCTTTTTGCAATTAAAAACAAAACAGGAAGGCTGGGGTATCAGCGCAGAAGATGGTATTGCCATCAATAAATTAGATAAAGGCTGCTTAATTTACAATAAAGACGGCGCAGACGGCTATGTGGTTTGTATGGTAGACAATACCAATAAACAACAAGACACGCAGTATTGGGTGAACGACTTTTTACAAATATCCCGCCGTGCTAACAGTTATCATTACACCGATGCGGCATTAGGCATGTGTAAACTTTTTATTAGCAACGAATACCAAGATAAGTTTGAAGTAACAAAAACAGATCAGGTAGATCTCTTACACCGCAGCATGGAATACTTTACCAGCCATGAATCTTTTAACATGCAAGATTTTGGTAAAGAAGTGCTTCATCACCCCGAACTCATAGAAAGTTTTACGCAATATAAAAGCCAGTACGAAGTAGCCAAGCAAGTGGTGATTGAAGACGAGTTTTCAATTCATGTGGCGGCCGTAAAAAAGCAACAAAGATTTTTTAAAGCGGTGGTTAAACTCGATAAAAACTTTCATATTTATATTCATGGCCGTAAAGATTTAGTAGAAAAGGGGTATGACGAAAAATCGGGCAAACAATTTTATAAGCTTTATTTTGATGAAGAATCTTAATTAATAGTAACTTTAAGGAACACTTAAATAGTACGTTATGACAAATAGCCGTAGAAATTTTATTAGAAATACTGCATTTGCAGCTGCTGGTGTAATGGTTGCAAAACCTAATTTATTTGCGGCAGCAAAGCCTAAAAATATTATTGGTGTACAACTTTACTCTGTTCGCACCGACATGAAAGCCAATCCTGTTGCTACTTTAGAGCAACTTGCTAAAATAGGATATAAGCATGTAGAACACGCATTTTATGCCAACCGAAAATTTTATGGTTACGCACCTACCGAGTTTAAAAAAATATTAGACGGTTTTGGTTTACAAATGCCGAGCGGACATTCTATGCTTGAATTAAAGCATTGGGATGCTGCCAAAAAAGATTTTACTGATGAATGGAAATATACGGTGGAGGACGCAGCTACCGCTGGTATGCAATATGTTATTAGTCCCTGGTTAGATGATGAACTACGTGCTAGTTATAACGCCATGCGTTCTTTTGCAGATGTATTTAATAAAAGCGGGGAGTTGTGTAATAAGTACGGCATGAAATTTGGCTACCACAACCACAATTTTGAATTTGCTAAAAATTTAAATGGCCATTCTATTTATGAAATATTATTAGAACACACCGATCCTAGTAAAGTATTCTTACAACTAGATATGGGTAATATTTACGGCACTGGTGCCGATCCTATTGCCATTGTAAAAAACAATCCTGGCAGGTTTTTATCGGTACATGTAAAAGATGAAATTAAAGCCACCGAACCTGGTGAATCTCCCTATGAAAGCTGCGTGCTAGGTAAAGGATTTGCTGGCACTAAAGCGATTACTGAAGTTTGCGCAAGCGTTGGTGGCACTACACATTTTATTGTAGAGCAGGAATCTTACCAAGGACAAACACCGCTTACTTCTGTAAAGCAGGATCTAGCCATATTAAAATCTTGGGGATACTAGTAATTATTAAGTGGTTAAAACCAACCTCTTTTTCTAAAGATAAGTACCATCCATACAGGGATAACGAGCATTAATCCTACGGCTATAAAAAATCCGTATTGGTGATGCAGGTAAGGTATTTTATCAAAGTTCATTCCAAAGATTCCACCAATAACAGTAGCGGGCGCTAGTAAACAAGTTACTACTGCCATTACTTTCATGACATCATTAGATTTTAAATTTACATAACTCAAATAAAGGTCCTGTAAGTTCATCATCATATCTCGGTAACTCTCTGCAAGTTCATTAGCCTGTGTGATGTGGTCTAATATGTCTTTAAAATATTTTGTTGTTTTTTCTTCTAATAAATCACTATCGCTTCTTATAAATCCATTAATCAAATCTCGAACCGGACTTACGTTTCTTTTTAAGACAATGAGTTCTTTGCGTAAACTATTTATTTCAGCCAAAGACCTGGTGTTGCTGCTTCTTATGATTCTTTCCTCAAGTATTTCTATGCGGTCTCCAAGCTTTTCCATGACGCTATAATAATGATCTACAATCATGTCTAGCATGGCATAACATAAATAATCTGCACCACTTAATCTTAACTTGGTATGGTTGATTCTTAATTTTTCTCTGATACTATTAAAGACATCTCTATTGGCATCTTCCTGAAACGAAACAATAAAATCTTTCCCGAGCACAATACTAATTTGCTCTGTTTCTACGGCACCTGTTTGCTCATTAAAATAAAGCATGTTGAGTAAACAAAATAATACGTTTTCAATTTCATCCATTTTAGGACGCTGACTAACGCTCATAATGTCTTCAACAATTAAGAAGTGAAAACCAAAATGAGCCGCAATTGCTTCTACATCTGCTTTTCTAATGCCATCTACATTAATCCAGGAAACGTTTTTACTTTCTTTAAATGGGAAAGCATCTGTTACCTGGCTTAGTTGAATTTCTTTAAAGGCTTCTGGTGAATAGTCAAATATGGTAACCTTTATTTCTTCTGCTTCAACTCTTTCTGGAATAACGGTTGGATTTACCTGAAATATAGTACGGGTTCGTTTGGTGTCAAAAACACTAAGCGGGTTTAAATATTTTAGGTACTTGTTGCTATTCATGTTCTTGTAAGTTAGAAAGAATTATTCTACAATGCGTAGTTTGGCATAGTTGAGCATAATTTTTTTCTCGCCATTTTTTTCAAAATTAATGGTGGCAATTGGGTTGTGCGCCGAGCCTTCCATAGCACCTACTATTCCAAAACCAAATTTTTGATGTTCTACTTTTGCGCCTACTTGTAAATTACTGGTATCACTTGGCACAAAGTTGGCAGTTGGTATATGGGTAACCGCTTTTGGTGGCGGTGGCGGCGGCATATATGATGGTTTGTCTGAAGGTTTTCTTTTAGGAGCCGCTCCAAAACTATTTTGCATTCGGTCAAATCCAGATCCATAATCGGCACCGGCATTGTTTCTAGCGCCACCACCCGCATAACTTTTATCTACGTATTGCTCTGGCATTTCTGCAATAAAACGGCTCGGTTCATTTTGAACGAGTTGTCCAAAACGGTAGCGTGCGTTGGCGTGTGTAAGCCAAAGTCTTTGTTTAGCTCTTGTAACAGCCACGTAAAATAACCTACGTTCCTCTTCTAGTTCTTCTCTGGTATTCATGGACATGCTACTCGGAAATAGTGTTTCTTCTACACCACCTACAAATACGCATTCAAATTCTAATCCTTTAGAAGCGTGTATGGTCATGAGTTTTACAACATCTGCATTTTCTTTATCATCATCGGCATCTGTAAGTAAGGTAATTTGTTGAAGGTAACTGCCTAATGTTTTATCGCCGAGTTCACCGTCTTCGTTACTTGGTGACTCAATCCATTCTTTTATAGAGTTGAGTAATTCCTGAATATTTTCGTAACGTGCGAGACCTTCGGTGGTTTTATCGTTGAATAATTCTTTTACTAAATTGGTGTGTTTACCTACTTGCACCGCTACATCGTAAGCGTTGTTTTGCTGCAGCATGGTTTGAAAATAGCGGATCATGGTAACAAAGTTTAGAAGCGCTTCTAGGGTACCCGCTTTAAAACCAAATTCACCCGCTCTGCTAATCACTTCAAAGAGTGTGATATTATTTTCGTTTGCCGCAATGGCACATTTTTCTAGGGTTGTTTTACCAATGCCCCTTACCGGGTAGTTGATAATTCTTTTAAGTGCCTCTTCATCTTTTATATTAACCACCACCCGCAAATACGCAATAAAATCTTTGACCTCTTTGCGCTGATAGAAACTTACGCCACCATAAATGCGGTAGGGGATGCCCATTCTTCTGAGGCTTTCCTCAAACGAACGGCTCTGCGCGTTGGTGCGGTATAAAATAGCAAAGTCTTTATTGTTGAAATGATTGCGTAGTCTTTGTTCTTGAATGGTGTCTGAAACAAAGCGTCCTTCATCATTATCTGTCATGGTACGTACCAAACAAATTTTTTCACCTTCTTTATTTTCGGTCCAAAGATTTTTTTGAATTTGGCCTTCGTTGTTTTTAATGACTTCGTTGGCTACATGAATAATGTTTTGGCTACTTCTGTAATTTTGTTCTAGCTTGACAACTTTAACATCGTCATAGTCTTTTTTAAATTGTAAAATGTTTTCGATGGTGGCCCCTCTAAAACTATAAATACTTTGTGCATCATCACCAACCACGCAAATGTTTTCATGCACAGCAGCTAGTAATTTGGTGATTTGATATTGTACCGGGTTGGTATCTTGGTACTCATCAATTAAAATATATTTAAACTTGTGTTGGTATTTGTGTAGTACCTCCGGAAAGTTTTTTAAGAGCTCGTGCATTTTTAAAAGTAGGTCATCAAAATCCATGGCCCCATTTTTAAAACACCTGTTGGCATATGCTGCATAGATTTGAGCAATGGCGGGCCTGTTGGCGCGCATGTCTTCTTGCTGAATGTAATAATCTGTAGCGTATTCGGCGGGAGAAAGGAGTGCATTTTTTGCACTTGAAATTCGGCTACCAACAATGTTTGCTTTGTAATGTTTGTCGTCTAGGTTTAATTCGTTGACTACGGTTTTAATAACTGATCTGCTATCATCGGTGTCATAAATGGTGAAATGATTGGGGTAACCAATACGGTGCGCTTCGGCGCGCAGAATGCGCGCAAACACACTATGAAAGGTACCGATGTATAAATTTCTTGCATTGGTATTACCCAGCGTGCGCTCAATTCTCTCCTTCATTTCGGCAGCCGCCTTATTGGTAAATGTGAGCGCTAAAATATTAAATGCATCTACACCCACCGACATCAGGTGCGCAATGCGCGTTGTTAAAACCTTTGTTTTGCCGCTACCTGCACCTGCCACAATCATGAGTGGTCCGTTCACATGTAATACCGCTTCTTTTTGCGGATCATTAAGTCCTGCTAAATATTGTTGCATAGGCGCAAGATAAACCCTAGAACGCATCTTCCCTTCAATCGTTGATAAGTTACTATACGTGTTTGCTGCAGTGATAATTCAGTGTTTTTCTCTACACTTTCAATATTTATTGCAGTCATATTGCATATGTTAAAATTTATATAACCAAAACCCATTCCTATGCTAACTCAAAAAATTAAAGTGCTTATTGCAGATGATCACATCATTTTTAGACGCGGCTTAAAAATGCTATTGGCTAGCATTGATGGCATAGAACTGGTGGGTGAGGCAGAAAACGGGTTGGATTTACTTTCGGTGGCCGCCCGCTATACCCCCGATGTTTTTTTAGTGGATATTTCGATGCCGGTGATGGACGGGGTTATGGCTACCAAAGAACTTTGCAAAAGACATCCCGGCGCAAAAGTAATTGCCCTTTCGGTGTTTGGACAAGAAACCCATATTATGGAAATGCTGGATGCTGGTGCCCTCGGGTACCTTATGAAAAATGCCGACAAGGATGATATCGAACAAGCCATCGTAGCGGTCTTTAACAACAGATCCTATTTTTGTACAGAAAGCAATAAGCAGGTAAAAGACCTCATTGAAAAGTTTCAATCTGGGAGTAAAGAGCATTTGGTGGTTTTTTCAGAAAGGGAAAAAGACATTATCACCCTCATTTGTAAAGGCTTTATAAGCAAGGAAATTGCATGTACCCTTTATTTGAGCCAGCGTACCGTAGAAGGTCACCGTACCAGGGTGATGCAAAAAATGGGTGTTAAATCAATGGCCGGACTTGTAACGTATGCCTGCGAAAAAGGGCTTTATGGCGAATAATATCATAATTATTAGTAACTTAGACTATGACATTTCCAATCATCTTTGGCATTTTAGCCATCATCATTATTATTTATAGACGCCAGCGTAGAAATCAAGACTAAGCTGTTCTATAAAAAAATACCGTCTCTACATCTATACAACATCCCCCCGGTGTGTATAAACATATTGACGGTATTATGACACGAATATCTAGCACCCTTGGTACCACCTTACAAAACTAGGTGAAATAACGGGTTAGCTAATAGGTAATTTCCTATATTTGTAAGGAATTCAAATGTAAAAAATAGGTTACATGTCCTATTTAATCATTGAAAATCAAACATTTATGAAAAAATTACTGCTTGTTGGTTTCTTTAGTTTTTTTACCATCATTTTTGCGTTTTCTCAAGGTGTAACGCATGTCGCCACAGATTCATTAGGTGTTCCTATGGACACCGTTGGCATAATTACAGTTAAAAACAGTTATTTTTTAAGTAAGATTATCGCTACATCTAACACTTCTTTGGTATTGCGTGGTCCTGCGCAGTCTTTTATTCAATTCAACCATCCGGTACTGGGAATCAGAGAGCAGGTTGCCATAAAAACTCCAAACAATTTTTTTATTGCAATTTCTGGTGCAGGACGTATCTACCAGCAAATAGCAGCCACAGACTCTTTACTCTATTTTAAACGCATTGATGACAATGAGAATATCAATTATAATTTAGGCGCTTTTTACTTTTCAAATGGAGAAACAGTTTACAATCATGGGGGCTATGGCTTTTGGAAAACCAATGGTACTGTTCGGGGTTTTAATTTTAAAGATGGCGAATGGGACGTATTTCCCACCAATGTAGAGGTATATAACCCAATTTTTCCTGGAAGTAGTTGGTTTGATGTTTCTAAAAATGCACTATATATACCTTATCAGCAATTGATTAATTCGGGGCTTAAAGGATTTCAGAGTGCAGCGGGCAAAATTATTGATGGTGTGATGTATTTGGATTGTAAAACATGGGATTGGGTAGAGATTGGATCATTAAAACCTAATTATTTAAGTATTATCAAAAATGCAAAAACCAAGATATACAATCAGTCGGGGTACTTTATTTCAGATGGTGAAGATGTTTATTGGTTTAATTTTTCCAATAATTCGGTATCAATTAATACCAATCGAACGCTCGCTCAAAGTATTAATAGGCTTGATAATTCAAGCATACAATATTACAAGGACGGGATTTTGTACAGTTATTTCCCCGAAACAGGGGCTTTAGACACGCTTGTTGTTGATGAATCTAAATTTGTTAAAGAGTCCGAGGCTATGTGGGGATTACGATTTGAGCTAGCTGCGATGTGGCCGCTTCTGCTTAGTATATTCTTATTTGTAGTGTCACTTTGGTATTTTTTTAGTGTTCCAACAAAGAAGGTTCAAAAAAGAAGCACCGAAATCCTAACACCAAGCTTTAAAAAGCTGGATGTATCATTTAATCAAACCGAGCTTTCACTCATTGACCTATTAATTGAGAAATCATTACTCGGAGCTACAGCTACCATTAATGACATCAACTACGTTTTAGGCATTAAAGACAAAAACGTAGGCATGCAAAAAAAGGTAAGAAGTGATGTCATTAACGGAATTAATGAACGCTTTAAGTATGCTACGAGCCGAGATATTCAGCTGGTATTAAGCGTGAGAAGTGAAACCGACAAGCGTTATTTCGAATATTTTATTGCAAAAGATCAAATAAGCGAGGTTCAAAAGTTGATAACGGGATAGGTTATTTCCTATTTATTTTTACGCTCTAGATACTCCGAAGGGGTTAATCCTGTTTCGGTTTTAAAGGCATTGTAGAAGTTAGAACGTGTCGAAAACCCCGACTTTTTACCTATTCCATCCATCGAGAGCTCGTCTGCCTGACCTGAGTCTAATAGTTTAGTAGCATATTGTATGCGAAGCTGCGTTCTTAAAGTGGTGAATTTTACATTCATTAATGTGTTAAGGCAATAAGACAAATGGTGAACAGGGACCTTTAATGCCATGGCTAGTTCGTTGATTGTAAAATCTGGATTCACATAGGGTTCCTCATTTGTGAGGTATGCATTTATTTTATCTACCAACTCATAAAATGGATCATCTTGGGGTAATTGAACCTCCGCTACAATATTTGTGCGTTCAATTATTGGGTTAGTTTCCTTTTTTAGCTTTTCAGGACTGTCTACATCTACCTCCGAATTGATTGAGTAAATTGGCATCCCATATAAAATTCGTGGGAATAACAGTAGCATAAACGACATAGAAAAATAAGCAACACCACTAAAAATATGTGTAAACTGACTATTAATAAATGTTGCTGTAACAGTTTGTTTTGATAAGCTAAGGCTTAGTAAAAAGAAGTTTAAAATTAAAATGGCTGTCGTAACTGCTAAAATAATGAGCCACCTGTATATTAGTTTGTACTGTTGAACTGGTACTTTGATTCTCTGAGATTTTGGGTTATGTTTCGATAACATATAGGTTATATAACCTAAATACATAAATACAAGAACGGGTCTGGCAAAGAAATTTACTAGGGGAGTGCTAATCCAATTAACCCTAATAGAAGTAATTACATTTAAATCATTTAAAATAGCTGTGGCTACCTCAATTTTATGGCTAAATGGCGATAATAAATAAGGAAATGTGCCTACTAATTGTATCAAAAACGGTATAAAATGTACAATATCCCACTTTTTAAGCCTAGGATTGTCAGTTAAAGTACCTCTGTAATAAAAGAATAACAAAGGACCCGCCAAAAACCAAAATGGTGAGAAATTACTAAAAAACACCGCTAACCAAAATGGTGAATAGGTATACAGCGTAAAATAATGCGTGAGCCCATAAGTGGCTAATATGCTAAAAAAACCACCTAAGTAAATGGTATTCTTGTTAATACGCCAATTAAAGGTTACCAAAAGGCCCGATAAAATGATGGTAAGTAGCGATATGTAGAGTAGCATGGGGGGGAGCGATCAGTTATTTTGTAATATGAAAGTAGTCCTAATTTACGAAAATAGGACTAAAATTTAGAATAAATTCTAACACATGTTAGGCATTGGTCATACTTTAGCGCGGATTTATTAAACTTTTTTTATATAAAGTTTAATTGATTTTCATTCAAATATTATTCTAGCTAATTTAAATAGATAATTATGATTCTAAGGAAGTTTGCACAGCTACGATTAGTTGTCCTAACAATTTCAATGTTACTCATTCACTTTGTTGCTAAGGCTCAAATTGAGGTGAGTGTACCTTTTAATGATGGATTCATTGGACTAATTGGACAAAATACCCAACAAGCAACAAATACTCAGCGTTTTTCAACTTTAACCGTAGCAAGAGCTTTTTTTGTGCAAAGCACTGCTTCTGGTCGTTTTGAAAATCAAGGGAATGACATTACTGGAACACTTAGATTACAGCTGAATAATGGTAATAAAATAAATATTCCGGGTGCTTTAGTTTGGAGAATGAATTCTGGCAACACCATTGATGTGTTAGGATTTGTTGCCAATTCAAGCGTAAATCTTAATTTAAATAGTTACAACGGACCAAACTATGCCATTGTAGGCGGAACTGCAACAGGTAAATCTAATTTTGGTTTTAAATTAAATACATCTGCATATACTTTACAGGCAACTGGTAGTGCAGAGTCTGGAAATGCCGCAAGTATAAGTGTAGCATTATTGAATAATTATTTGGATGCACTACCAAAAGTATTAGCTCCAGCGCCTGTAAATTTTGCTTTGAATACAGCCAACCAAAATCCAGGTGATTTTTCTTTGAGTGGATTTAACAGTGCTGCTACTTTGTTATGTTCTGTTGGACTTGTAAATCCTCCCGCTGGAACCACTTTTAGTTTTACAGTAAATACTGGTTTAACTTTATCAACGGGTTATTCTAGTTGGACGGGGTTAACAAGGGTAAGTTTTACAGGAACACAGACAAATATTAACGCGGCGCTTGCATCTTTAAGTATATCTACAGGAGTTGTAGCTGGTAATATTAATTTGTCTGTTTCTGCGACTGTAAATGAAAGCGGAATGTTTTATAATCCTATTAACGGACACTACTATAAGCCTATTTCAGGTAATATTACATATGCAAATGCTAAAACAGCAGCAGCTTCAGAAACATTTAAGGGAAGACCAGGTTATTTGGTGACAATCACTTCACAAACTGAGCAAGATTTTATTAATTCAAATACTACACAAAATGATATCTGGATTGCTTTAACTGATGTTGCTTCTGAAGGTAATTGGAGAGTTGATGCTGGTCCAGAGGAAGGCACATTAATTAAAACTCAAAATGGCCAAACCGCAGGTAATATTAGTGGACAATACAATAATTGGTGTAGCGGTGAGCCAAACGATTGGGGTTCAGGTGAGGATTATGCTGTAACAAAATGGAATGGTGGAACATGTTGGAATGATCTTCCTGGAGTCAGCGGACAAGTGGGAGGGTATTTAGTAGAATTTGGTACCTGGACAAATCCAGACGATCAAGCCTTTACAGATTTTTATAGTTCAAGTACATCTTATACTGCCATTTGTACAAATGCTAATACTCCAGTTGCGCCAACGATAGTATCAGAAGGATCTAGAAATGGTTCTGGAACTGTTCAATTAGTAGTATCAGTTCCATCCGGAACAACTGTAGATTGGTATGCAGCCTCTACTGGTGGAAACGTATTAGCAAGTGGTACAGGGGTAACAACTTTTACAACTCCAGTTATTTCGAGTACTACTAATTTCTATGCACAAACTAGAAATTCAACGACAGGATGTTTAAGTACAACGAGAACTTTGTTAACAGCTAATGTATCAACAATTACTTCTTTTACACCAACTACTGCAAAGAGTGGTGAAACAATTACAATTAACGGTAATGACTTCTTAGGAACAACAAGTGTAAAAATAGGTGGTGTTGAAGCGAGTTCATTTACTATTGTTTCAGCTACACAAATAACAGCAATTGTACCTGCAAATGCTACTTTAAATACGAATGTATCAATCACAAATCCAGATGCAACAAATACTGCACCAGGTTTTACATTTAGTTGCGCAAGTAATGCATTACAATTTGATGGGGTTGATGATTTCGTTCAAATTGGTGCACAGCTTCCATTTACTTCAAATGGTAATTTCACAATTGAAGCGTGGGTTAGACCAACAGCAATAGACAATCAATATCATGGTTTCTTTGGTATGCAAGGTGTTACAAGGGCTCCATCAATGTGGGTTGGACCAAATGGTTCCCTTCACACAGATAGTTATGGCGGTACTACTCGCTTTGACATGCTAATAGACAACTTCTTTACCTTAAATAAATGGACTCATGTTGCGTGGGTTAAAAACGGAACCACATACATTGTTTATAAAAATGGTGTTCAAGTTGCAACTAGAACAGCACCTGCAAGTGTTGAATTACCTACTGGTAATTTTTGGTTAGGAAAAGTTGATAACTTTCTTGTAGGTGCATTAGACGAAGTACGTGTTTGGAATACGGCAAAAACTGCACAAGAAATCAGAGCAAATTTAGGTTTTGAATATAATGGTAATGAAACAGGATTGGCTGCATACTATAACTTTAATCAAGGTACA
>JBEGUD010000095.1:0-6591 GCA_041179065.1 Bacteroidota bacterium
AACTTCAAAATACGTCTGAGCGTATGCGTAAGCGTCTCGAAAATATGGGTGAAGTGAACCCTACCGCTATTGAAGCATACACAGAAATGCGCAAGCGTTACGACTTTATATTAGAGCAAAAAAATGACCTTGTTTCTGCTAAAGAATCTTTATTACAAACCATTCAAGAAGTAGAGGCGACAGCGAATCAACAATTTTTAGAGACCTTCAATAAAGTAAGAGAAAACTTCCAAAAAGTATTTAAAGCTTTATTTACAGAAGAAGATACCGCAGACATGGTTCTAGTGGATCCTACAAACTTAGCAGATACTGGTATTGATATTGTGGCAAAACCTAAGGGTAAGCGTCCATCATCCATTACGCAGCTTAGTGGTGGAGAAAAAACATTAACGGCAACTGCTTTACTATTTGCTATTTATCTAATTAAGCCAGCACCATTCTGTATTTTGGATGAGGTGGATGCGCCATTAGATGATGCCAACGTAGGTAAGTTTACACAAATGATTAAGAAGTTTAGCGATAACTCACAGTTTATTATTGTAACACACAATAAGCAAACCATGGGTGCGGTAGATGTTATTTATGGTGTAACCATGCAAGAGCCAGGTGTAAGTAAACTTGTCCCTGTAGACTTTAGAAGCCTCACTAATTAACGCTGTTGTTAAGGTCGGTTTTCATACTCTATGTAACTTGTTTGGGGTGTTATATTTTATTTACACGCCAGCCTGATTTCTTTGATGGCGAAAAAGCGCCTGCAACCATCCAAATGTTGTATGATAGTGCTGCTATGCAAACCATTCCTGCTGCTGTGTATCAGGCAGGTGGTAGATGGCATCACACAGATGCACGTTATTTTTTGAGGCCTATTAAACTTGGTCAAAAAGTAACCGTCATTTATGAAACCGCTACGCCTGAAACGGCTGCTGTATATGCCTTTTGGGGCTATTGGATTGGCTGGGGCGAACTTTTATTTACGGTGGTAGGTTATGTAGTGCTATTACAAATTGCCTATGCAGTAACCACCAATCCTAATGCAAATTCTTTACAAGATCAACTCAGTTACGCGCCAGAAAAGAAACGCAAATACAACGACTAAATTTATTTTATGAATCCGCTCGCTTCAAGTTTTTTACAACTGGTTACCATCATGGATGAATTAAGGGAGCAGTGCCCTTGGGATAAAAAGCAAACGATTGATACGCTGAGGTCTATGACTATTGAGGAAACCTATGAACTTGCTGATGCAATTACCAATAAAGATTGGAATGGAATTAGAGAAGAGCTTGGTGATGTATTACTTCACATTTTGTTTTACGCGCGCATTGGTAAAGAAGAAAATAAATTTCAGTTACAAGAAGTGATTGATGGGATTGCAAAAAAATTAATTGATAGGCATCCACATATTTATGGTGATGTGAAAGTAGAAAATGAGGAAGACGTTAAGCGTAACTGGGAGAAATTAAAATTAAAAGAAGGAAAGACCTCGGTACTAAGTGGTGTGCCCGTGTCCTTACCTGCACTTGTAAAAGCAACGCGTATGCAAGTAAAAGCAAAGCAGGTAGGATTTGAGTGGAAAGAAACTGCTGAGGTTTGGAATAAAGTAGAAGAGGAGATAGGAGAGCTCAAAGAAGCTGTTGCCAGTTCCGATGTTTCTAAAATGGAAGATGAGTTTGGTGATGTACTATTTAGCCTCGTCAACTACGCACGTTTTATTGGTGTAGATCCAGAATCGGCGCTCGAAAAAACAAACCTAAAATTCAGAACCCGCTTTATGTATATGGAGGCGCAGGCTTTAGCCCAAGGTAAAAATTTAGGAGATATGACTTTATCAGAAATGGATGTGCTTTGGAACGAAGCCAAATCTAAATAGCTGCAATTTTTTATTTCCTTTTTGATTGCTGCGTAGACACCCATTTTTCAAAGGCATCTAGGGTATAGCTACTCAGGTTGTTTTCTTTGGTTACGCCCGCTTTTTGAGCCACTAAAACGCCATACCTGCAATCTTCAAAGCCTTCTATAGCGTGTGCATCCGGATTAATGGAAATAAGTACGCCTTTATCAAGTGCTTTTCCTATCATGCGCCAATCAATATCTAACCTTCTTGGGTGCGCATTGAGTTCAATAACCACATTGTTTGCCGCACAGGCATCAATAATTTTCTGGTGGTCTACCGGGTAGCCCTTACGACTTAATAAGAGTCTCCCAGTCATGTGCCCAAGTATATTGGTGTATGGATTTTCGATGGCCGTGATAAGCCGTTGCATGGCTTTTTCTTCCTGCATTTTTAAATTAGAATGCACGGATGCGATAATTAAATCAAAACTTTGAAGGATACTTGGTGCATAATCGAGGTTCCCATCATTTAAAATATCGCTCTCAATACTTTTAAATATTTTAAAAGGGGCTAGTTGTGTATTAATTTGATCTATTTCTTTGTGCTGCGCTATAATACGGTCTTCTTGTAAGCCACTTGCATAAAATGCCGATTTAGAGTGATCACTAATCACTAAATATTCTAATCCCTTTGCTTTAGCAGTAGTGGCCATGTCTAAAATGGTGTTAGAGCCATCACTCCATTTACTATGGCTATGAATAATACCTTTGATATCTGAAGGCATTATAATGGATGGAAGGCCCTTACTAGACGCTGTTTCAATAATACGAGCATCTTCTCTTAAATAGGGAGGTATATAAGGGATATTGGCCGCTTTAAATATGTCTTCTTCGGAATCATAGCTTTGCGCAAGCCCTTCTGGCACCAATTCGTTTATTTTTTCTAAAAATGGTGGGGCGCAACTGGTTTTAAATAGGGTAGTTACTAAATGTTGCGTGTCTACTATATGAAATCCGAGGGTGCTATTTTCTTGTGAAGTAACTTCTAGATAATTTGGCGTGCTAGACTGTATTTCGAAATTATTTTCTTCAAAAAAACTTTCCAAGGGGGCTAATGCTTGGTCCGTTACCCACTCTAAAATGGTAATCACCTCCTGCTGCTGTCTAAAAGCACCGGTTACAAAAAAGCCAGATGCATTAAAATGTTCGGCCCATTTTTCTTGCAAAAGCCCTACCACGGGTTCCATTTGTGCGTATAAAAAATTACCCTGTGCGTTTAGATAAAATTCGATGGATGCTTTTATATTAGCTTGCGTTTTTTCTCCAAAACCTTTGTACAAAGTAAGTCGGTTTTCTTCGCATGCATAGAGTAGTTCACCCAGTGTTTCAATTTCTAATTCTTTCCAAATGGTTGCAATTTTTTTTGGACCAATTCCTTTAATGCGCAGCATCTCTAAAATTCCTGCTGGCGTTTTTTGAATATAGTCGTCTAAAATTTCAAGCCGACCTGTTTCTAATTGCTCAATAATTTTTTTACCCGTTGTTGCACCAATGCCCCGCTGCGAAAAAATAGTTTGTGGATCTTGGGTAGACAGTTCTGTTTCTAATTTATCTATGGTGAAAGCCGCGCTGGCATAGGATTTGGCCTTAAATGCGTCATCTCCATGGATGTCCATTAATTTGGAAAGGAGGGAGAAGTTATCTGCAATTGCTTCGTTGGTCATAGCTGTGAAATTGGGTCTCAATATAGCACAAAAAAAAGTCCCGCAAGATTGCGGGACTTCTAAATCTATTTTTAGCTAAAGCTAAACTAAGATTACTTCTTTTTAGCAGCCTTCTTAGGAGCAGCTTTCTTAGCAGCTTTCTTAGGAGCAGCTTTCTTTGCAGCTTTTTTAGGAGCAGCAGCTTTCTTAGGAGCAGCTTTTTTAGCAGCTTTCTTAGGAGCAGCTTTTTTAGCAGCCTTCTTAGGAGCAGCTTTTTTAGCAGCTTTTTTAGGAGCAGCTTTCTTTGCAGCTTTCTTAGGAGCAGCTTTTTTTACAGCTTTTTTAGGAGCAGCAGCTTTCTTAGGAGCAGCTTTCTTAGCAGCTTTTTTTGCAGTTGCCATGTTTTTTTGATTTAATGGTTAGTAAATAATACATTAAAAGTAAAAAATTATTTCAAACTACAAAAAAATATTTTTTTAAGCGGTTGGAGTAGGGGTAGCAACAGACACTGTTGTTCTGTCATTTTTGCCTTTTTTAAACTCTACAAGTCCGTCTTTCAACGCGAATAAAGTAAAGTCTAAACCAACGCCTACATTTTTACCAGGGTGGTACTGTGTACCTCTCTGACGAATAATGATATTGCCTGCGATGGCTGGTTGGCCACCATAAATCTTAACGCCCAAACGCTTACTCTGTGAGTCGCGGCCGTTCTTTACACTACCTTCACCTTTTTTGTGTGCCATGGTATAATACTATTTTAAATTAAGCGATGCTTTCTATTTTAATACGCGTATAATGCGTTCTGTGACCGTGCTTCTTGCGGAAGCCCTTTCTTCTTTTCATTTTAAAGGCGATCACTTTTTCACCTTGTACTAGGTCGCTGAGAATTTCTGCTTTAACGACTGCTTTAACGGCACTGCCAAGGGCAATTTTCCCGTCATTATCAACCATTAATACATCAGAGAACTCAACTTTGTCTCCGGTTTTACCTTGCAGGTGAGGTACGTACAAGCTCTGTCCTGCTTGCACTTTAAATTGTTGACCTGCGATTTTTACAACTGCTAACATAGCTATCCAAAATTAGGACGGCAAAGGTAGGGTTTTGGAGTGAAAATCTTGTAAAATTCTGCTTCTTCTTGCGAAAAAATGATAAATCATTGATTTTCAACGTATTAATATCTTAACAATTCCAAATAAATCTGAAGCATACAATTCTCTATTTTTGCCGGGTCCAACACCAATAGGTCACTCAATGAATCTAAAATCATTACTTGCCAAACCCTTTGCTCATTATATAGCCAATAAGGTTAAAAAAGAGGCAAAGCAGGCCGTAGGGGACCAAGCATCCATATTTAAGACTTTATTAAAAGTGGTTGCAAACACACAGTTTGGTAAAGACCATGGTTTAAATACAGTACAAGACTACGAAGGCTTTAAAAAAGCGGTTCCTATTAGAGATTACGAGCAGTTTGTGCCCTATATCAATATGGTAAAAGAAGGTAAGCACAATATATTATGGAAAGGCCTACCCATTTATTTTGCTAAAACTAGTGGCACAACTAGTGGTGTTAAATACATCCCCATCACCAAAGACTCTATTGATAACCATATTAATACAGCCCGTAACGCATTACTCTGTTATATGGCAGAAACGGGCAATACCGGTTTTGCATCTGGTAAATTAATATTTTTAAGCGGCTCCCCCGAATTAGAAAGGGTGGGTGGCATTGCAACAGGACGTTTAAGTGGCATTGTAAACCACCACGTACCGGCGTATTTAAGGTCCAATCAATTACCTAGTTACGAAACCAATTGTATCGAAGATTGGGAACAAAAATTAGACGCCATTGTAGCAGAAACAGTGCATCAAGATATGACCCTTATAAGTGGTATTCCACCTTGGGTGCAAATGTATTTTGATAAACTGGAATCAACCACTGGGAAAAAAGTTGGAGAACTGTTTCCTAATTTTAATGTGATGGTACAAGGTGGTGTAAACTTTGAACCCTACAAAGCAAAATTATTTGAAAGCATCGGCCGTAAAATTGATACCGTAGAACTCTTTCCAGCGAGTGAAGGATTCTTTGCTTTTCAGGATGTACAAAACGAATCAGGACTATTATTAAATACCAATAGCGGCATCTTTTTTGAATTTATTCCGGCTCACGAAATTTTTGATGAAAACCCTACAAGGCTTTGTTTACAAGATGTTGAGCTGGGTGTCAATTACGCACTCATCATCAATAGCAATGCTGGATTATGGGGATATAATATTGGCGACACCGTAAAATTTGTAAGTGTAGACCCTTATAAAATTGTTGTTACTGGACGTATCAAACATTTTATTTCTGCTTTTGGTGAACACGTTATTGGGGAAGAAGTAGAAGCAGCACTTTTACAAGTTGCCGCACAAACAAATGCCAGTATAACGGAGTTTACTGTAGCACCTTTTGTAGCAGGGTTAGATACTGCTGGAAAAAGTTACCACGAATGGTTTATTGCTTTTGAAAAAGCGCCTACAAATTTGGATGATTTTGGGGCTCAGTTGGATACCGCCATGCGCCAACAAAATGTCTATTATGACGACCTCATTAAAGGGGCTATTTTGGAGCCTTTAAAAGTAAGGTCCCTGCAAAAAGATGCATTTGTGCAGTACATGCGCTCTATTGGTAAACTAGGGGGGCAAAATAAAGTACCAAGACTTAGTAATGACAGGGTTTTGGCAGATGCCCTTTCTAACTTTCTGACCCATAAAATCTAGTTTATTTTTATCTTATCTTGTGGCAGTAAAAAATCAGGGTATTAAATACCCATCAAACAATGAGTAGTCAAAAAAGGATCGCCATATACGGCTCTACAGGTTCGATAGGAACGCAGGCACTTGAGGTGATTGCTGCCAATCCATCATTATTTACAGCGGAAGTATTAACGGCGCAAAACAATGACACTTTACTCATTGAACAGGCGTTACAATTTAACCCCAATGTGGTGGTTATTGGGGACGAAAAAAAATACCTCACTGTAAAAGAAGCGCTTTCCAAAACAGACATTAAAG
>JBEGUD010000096.1:0-2678 GCA_041179065.1 Bacteroidota bacterium
AAGCTGGTTTCAAAAATGCAATTGTAGGTAAAGAGTGGCCAGAAAATGACACGACTATGAGCCTAGAAGATGCGCGTTATTCTGTAGTGCGTTATTTTGCTTCTGAAACAGAAAATGCATATGGTCCTAACGTACACGATCCACGCAGTGGAGAAATTTTAGAAAGCCATATTGGCTGGTACCACAACGTTATGAAACTTGTACACGATTGGTACATGATTCAAACTGCAGCGGTAGATCCACGTGCTCGTAGCATGAAATATGATGATGATTTAATGGGCGATTTAATTCGTTTCGTTTCTTCACACGAAGTAGGACATACGCTAGGTTTAAGACATAACATGGGAAGCAGTAGCAAAACCCCAGTAGAAAAATTACGTGATAAAACATGGGTTGAAGCAAACGGTCACACGGCTTCTATCATGGACTATGCTCGTTTTAACTATGTAGCACAACCAGAAGACAATATCTCTAAAGCAGGTTTATACCCTCGCATTGGTGATTACGATTTATGGGCTATCCGTTGGGGCTATGGTTATATACCAGGTAACACCGAAGAAGAAACTAAATTAGCGAGCAGTAAGTTGATTACTGAAACACTTAAAGCAAACCCTCGTGCTTGGTTTGGTACCTACGAAGGTGGCAACCAACAGGATCCACGTAGCCAATCTGAAGACCTTAGTGACAACGCTGTAAAAGCGAGTGATTATGGTGTTAAAAACTTACAACGTTTACTTGCTAAACTTCCTGAATACACTACAGAAGAAGGTGATTTAAACGAAAACGTAGCTACTATTTACGGTCAATTATTAGGCCAATTTAGAAGATACGTTGGACATGTAAGCCGCAACGTTGGTGGTGTATATGAAACATTCCAAACTTCTGCAAGTGGTGTAGCTGTTTATGAGCCAACACCTAAGCAACATCAAAAAGATGCATTAGGGTTTTTAAACAGACAATTATTCCAAACGCCAACTTGGTTGATTGACAAAAGAATTTGGGATAAAATAAACGTTCCTGGTTCTTCTGATCCAATTGCAGGTGCGCAAGAAAGTGCATTAGCTTCTATGTTAAGCACAGACCGCTTACACCGTATGCAAATGAACGTAGACCGTTTTGGTGCAGACAAAGTATATGCTGCTACTGAAATGATCAACGATTTACAAAACGACTTATTCAGTGAATTAAAGTCTGGTAAAGCAGTTGACACCTACCGTAGAATGTTACAAAAAAGCTATGTAGATAAATTAGATGCGATCATCAACCCTAAAGCAAGTGCTTGTGGTATTACCATTAGCTTTGGCGGCGGTGGCGGCGGTAACAATCCTTACGGATCTGGTTACAATAGCCGTAGTGATGTAAACAGCATTGCACGCGCACAATTAGTAGCCCTTAAAGGCACTGTAAATGCAGCAGCAGCTTCTACTTCAGACAAAATGACTAAAATGCATTTAGCTGATTTAGCGCAAACAATTAAGTTAGCATTAGATCCTAAATAATATTTTAAATTTGATTTAGATCGAAAATTTTTTAGATCGAAAATCCGAGGGCTTCGCCCTCGGATTTTTTTTTGCTTCCATAAACACAATCACACCCAGCTCATTTATTTGCACTTTCCGCTGCGCAACTTATTTTTTATAGTTCGGCTACATTCATTTAAATTGTGTCAAAGACTAAAACTATGTTAGAGCCTTGGCGCACTGGAACGGTCATCAAAATTGAAGACGCATCGGAAAGCACCCGGCGGTTTTGGATTCAAATTCCAGAGCTAGACAGTTTTATTTTTAAGCCTGGGCAGTTTGTGACACTTGATTTACCCATTCACGAAAAACCCAACAAACGCTGGCGCAGTTATTCCATTGCATCCGCACCAGATGGCAGCAATATTATTGAACTGGTTATTGTTTTATTAGAAGGCGGGCTTGGAACTACTTATTTATTCAATGAAATAAAAGTAGGAAGTAATATCACTTTGAGGGGACCTGTGGGTGTGTTTACTTTACCTGAAACGCTCGACAAAGACCTCTATCTAATATGCACCGGCACGGGCATTGCGCCTTTTAGATCGATGGTTAATTGGATCCATCAACAAAAAATGGCACATAAAAATATTCATCTCATTTTTGGTTGCCGAAAATTAACCGACCAGTTATATGGTTCGGAACTTAAGGCCCTCGAAACGTTAGAAAATAATTTTTGTTACCACCCTGTTTTTTCTAGAGAAGACGCGGTACCTGATGGAGCGCATAAAGGTTATGTACACGCTGTGTACGAGCAGTTATTGGCTGCAAAAAATCCGGCACAGTTTTATTTATGTGGCTGGAAAAACATGGTTGACGAAGCCAAGCAGCGCATCGTGGCAGCCGGTTACGACAAAAAAGACATTCACTTAGAAATCTATGGTTAAAATTTGCAATGCAGCGCAATAGATTGTCGTTTGTAATGTGCGCGCAAAAAGCGGCGCAAATCCACAATTCAAAACGCCAATCGTAATTACGCGATTGCCGCTAGCACAATCTCTTTTACCTTGCTAATGTGCACACGCTCCTGCGTCATCGCATCACGGTAACGAATGGTAACCGTTTGGTCTTCTTTCGTTTGGTGATCAATGGTTACGCAAAATGGTGTACCAATGGCATCTTGTCTGCGGTAACGTTTTCCTATCGCATCTTTTTCTT
>JBEGUD010000097.1:0-2597 GCA_041179065.1 Bacteroidota bacterium
GGTATACCCGTTGTAGATCCTGTAGTGGCAGATTTAAAGGAAGTAGGTACCCGTTTTGGTATTCAACTCTAGCATCTATTAGCCGTCATTTTTTCTCTGATTTACCTACCTTTGCTCTGCAATTAAAAGCAGTCGATTATGAAAATAATGAAGTTTGGAGGTACAAGTGTTGGTAAACCAGAACGTATGCATCAAGTATATGAACTCATTACCAAAGACGACGAATCTAAAATTGTTGTTTTAAGTGCGCTTAGCGGAACCACCAATGCACTTGTAGACATTAGCAATAGTTTAAGTGCTGGTAATAAAGCCGAGGCCAAACAAAAAATAGACACCCTTGAAGCGCATTACCATGCGTTTGTGCTTGATCTATTAAAAACAGAGGCGCTTATTGCAAAAGGAAATGCCATTGTAAAAGAACATTTCGAATTTTTAAACATCATCACTAAAATTTCTTTTAGTGATGCGCTCAATAAAGATATTTTAGCACAGGGTGAACTGATGAGCACCAAATTATTTTGTTGTTATTTAGAACAGCAAGGTCAAGATCATTTGCTACTTCCTGCACTTGATTTTATGGTGTTGGATCAAAACGAAGAACCTAATTTGCCGCTTATTCGTTCTAAATTAACAGCGTTACTTGCTGCACATACCGATAAAAAAATATTTATCACCCAGGGATATATTTGTAAAAATGTTAGAGGGGAAGTTGACAATTTAAAGCGTGGCGGTAGTGATTATACGGCTTCACTTGTTGCTGCTGCTTGTAAAGCGAGTGTGTGTGAAATTTGGACAGATATTGACGGCATGCACAACAACGATCCACGTATTGTCAATAAAACAGTAGCCATTGAGCAGTTAAGTTTTGATGAAGCTGCCGAGCTCGCTTATTTTGGCGCAAAAATTTTACATCCTACTTGTATTTGGCCAGCACAACAAGAAAATGTGCCTGTTAAATTATTAAATACCATGCAGCCTGATGCTGCTGGAACCGTTATCACCAAAGAAGCAGGAAGTGAGGGTATTAAAGCCGTTGCTGCTAAAGATGGCATCATTGCTATTAAAATCAAGAGCAGTAGAATGTTACTAGCTTATGGATTTTTGCGCAAAGTATTTGAAGTGTTTGAAAAGTACAAGACCTCTATCGATATGATTACGACTTCTGAAGTAGCGGTTTCTGTAACTATCGACAATGATGTATTCCTGGCTAATATTGTAAAAGAGTTAGAACCTTTTGGTAGTGTAGAAGTTGAAAAGGAGCAGAGCATTGTTTCCATTGTAGGCAATCATATTGCACACACAGATTCGGTACTTAAAAAGTTGTTTAATGCAATTGATGAAGTTCCTGTAACCATGGTAAGCTATGGCGGTAGTGCACATAATATTTCACTACTGGTACCAACCACCGACCGTACAAAAACGCTTCAGTTAATTAACTCGGGTTTGTTTGGTTTGTAGTTGGTATCGCTTCAATAAAGGCAAGATTTCTAGTTATGCCTTCAAATTTTGAGCGCTGCAAAGGAGAATTTTTGAACAGGGTTTTAAATCCTTCTTTGGTTAGGTTATTCCATTCTTGTAACCCAAAACTTTCAATGGCTTTGTTAGGTGTAAACCCGGGCTCATCGTGCTGTTTGCTAAAGCGGTTCCATGGGCAAACGTCCTGACAGGTATCACAACCAAACATCCAATTGTCAAACTTACCTTTCATGCTGGAAGGAATAATGGCGTCTTTTAATTCGATGGTAAAGTAACTAATACATTTATTGCCTGCAATGGTTTTATCCGGTAAAATAGCATCTGTGGGGCAGGCGTCAATACATTTTGTACAACTACCACAAAAGTCTTTCGCAAAAGGATCGTCGTATACAAGTGGTAGGTCAATAATGAGTGTGGCAATAAAAAAGAAGGAGCCATCTGTTTTAGAAATTAAATTTCCGTTTTTCCCAATCCATCCAGCGCCCGATTTTTGCGCCCAGGTTCTTTCCAGCACAGGTGCGGAGTCTACAAATCCTCGCCCTACAATATCACCTGCTTTTTCTTGTATACCTGCAAGTAATTTGTTGAGTTTTTCTTTAATTACAAAATGATAGTCGGTGCCATAGGCATATGTCGAAATTTTTGGACTACCTGCTGGTTGTTTTTTAGGGCTGAAATAATTTTGCGTCAGTGTTATTACCGACTTTGCGCCAGGTACTAATTTGGTGGGATCTACGCGAAGGTCAAAATGATTTTCTAAATAATGCATAGATCCGTGCATGCCAGCGTGCAGCCATTTCTCTAACCTTCTGGCGTCTTCATCGAGGGGTGCTGCTTTTGCAATACCGCAATGCGTAAAGCCCAGCGATAATGCAGCTTCCTTTATAAATCTGGTATGTTCTTGAATCAATTGCATCTAGAAATTATTTGCAAGCTGCAACGATTTGATCATCGATAAGCGCTTTAAAAGAAGCCATGAGTTCTTTGTTTTCGTTAGCAGATTCTCCAGGCGTAAAAACGAGTAAAGCATATTTTCTACAATAGTCTATGAGTGGCCAGGTTCCAAAAAGTCCGGGGCATGCCACGGTTGTAGTTTTTCCATTTTCGTCTGTGCCTAAAAC
>JBEGUD010000098.1:0-6962 GCA_041179065.1 Bacteroidota bacterium
TCTAAGGCTTGGTACTTTGCATACACTTCATTTTTTTGATCATACTCGATATGCCTACTCATCACTATAATGGTTTGGCGCATAAAAAACAACATGACACCTCTTAATACCGCTAAAATCAAAATGGTAACACTACAAATGGCCACAATTTTTGCAAAACTAATTTGCCGGGCATCCAACCAATTAATTAAAATATTAACGAGGTAACTATGCGTTTGAATATGAGGAATTTTTGTAGCACCCGGTAAATGCTGCTGCACTTGACTTACTACATAGCCTGTAATTTGTGGTGCGATAACAGCAAAAAAATTAGAGAGCACCACAAAAAAAGTACCCAGCAAAAACCGCTCTTTGTACTTCCATAAATATTTGTTGACTGCTGCTAATTCTTTCACAAACCTTTGGTTGATATATTTGCAAATGTATGATGGAGAACTTGATTCAATCAATTACTTTTGTAACATGCTTACCAAACCTGAAAATGACTTTCTAGATTATTGGGCTAAAAACAGAATTGCCGAAAAAACAAGCAAGCGTCCATTTTTAATAGGACTCTCGGCAGGACTCTTATTTGGCCTTGTGGTGCTGGTTGTACTTTATTCTGGCTGGTATACCAGGGCCAATATGCAGGCCAATAGTAAATTAAATGGATTCGTGTTTTTTGCAGGTATTTTAATCGTTTCCTTTTTTATGGCCTACCTCTACCGTAGCTTTAGTTGGGAAAACAGAGAACAGCAATTTAAAGAGCTATTAGCCAAACAAAAGCGCGAAAAACCCAATTCGTAGAACCTCACAAGATTTTTAAGGCAGGTGGCCTTTATCTCATTAAATTTGCAACAACTCTATAAACTGTACTTATGAAAAGAAATGTATTGTTGGCTTTTTTATTAGCCCCACTTTTATTTGCCGCTTGCGGAAAAACAAGTGAACCATGTGTTCCTGCAACAGTAGCTTCTGAAAAAGCGGCCATGGTTGCCTATTGTACGGCCAATAACATCACATATACCGAGCATGCCAGTGGTATCTTGTATGAGGTTATGGCTCCAGGGTTAAGTACACAACCTACCCTAACCAGTACGGTTTCAACTGTTTATACCGGTAAATTATTAAATGGCACTCAATTTGACGCCAGCGCCAATCCTGTAAGCTTTTTATTAAGTGGTGTTATAAAAGGTTGGCAAATTGGAATTCCACTCATTAAAAAAGGGGGCCGTATTAAACTTGTGATTCCTTCTTCATTGGCCTATGGTTGTAATGGTTCAGGCTCAATTCCTGCCAATAGCCCACTTTATTTTGAAGTTAGCCTTACAGATGTTAGATAAATAATTGATTTTTAATAACTTAGATGAAAAAAGCGGCGTTTAGGCCTATATTATAGGCATTCCCCTATCTTTGCCGCTCTAAAAAAATATGTAAACCCTTACCCATATGCAACTGAAAGGTTTAGTTCGATTTTTTGCGATAGCGCTGATTTTGATTTGTTTATATCAGCTATCATTTACATGGTTTGTTCGTAGTCACGAAAAAGCAATGGATGAAAAAGCGCAGGCTTGGATGAAAAGATTTCCAACGCCAGAACAGCAATATCCAGGTGATAAAGAAAAGCAAGCTATTTATGCTGATAGTTTAGCAGAAGTTAAAAAGGAAAGAGTACTTCGTTTATTAGATAGTACCAAAGAAACCAAATTGGCTTTTGGCTTAGTAACTTACCGTAGTGCTAAAGAAAGTGAGTTGATGCTTGGTCTTGACTTACAAGGTGGTATGAGTGTAACTATGGAAGTTGGTTTAGATGGTTTAATTAAATCATTAGCTAACTACACCAAAGACGCTAATTTCAATAAAGCATTAGAAAACGCTGTAGCCCGCAAAGCCAACAGTGGTGCTAACCTTATTACTTTATTTGAGGAAGAATATAAAAAAGTAAACCCTGCTGGTAAACTAGCTCCTTTCTTTGCTGCACGCAGTAATGGTAAGGTAAAGTTTGATGCATCAGACAATGCAGTAAACGAATATTTAACCGCTCAAGCAACTGCCGCGTTTAATAATACGTACCGCATTTTACGTACGAGAATTGACCGTTTTGGTGTTGCTTCTCCAAGTATCAATCCTGATCCAGCAAAAGGTATTATCAATATTGAATTAGCAGGTGTAAATGATAAAGAGCGTGTACGTTCTTATTTACAGTCTACTGCCAACCTTCAGTTTTTTGAAGTGTATACTTTTGAAAGCACAGACTTACAAAATGGTATTGTTGCTGCTGATAAAGCGGTACAAGATGTACTTGAAGGTGCCCCTGCTGCTAACGATACTGCTGCTGTAAAAGATACGGCTGCTAGCAAAGCAACCGCTAAATTAAAAGATAGCGCTAATGCAAATCCAATTGCACGTTTAGTTCAGTTTACGCAACCATATAACGATGGTACTGGTAAAACGGTATTCCCTGCTGCAATTGGTTACATTCAATCTAAAGATACTGGTACTTTAAATAGTTATTTAAGACTTGATTTTGTTAAAAACAAATTCCCTGCTAACCTACAATTCATGTATGGTAAAGCAGAAGCTAGTACCGATCCTAAATTTAAAGACATCCTTACTTTATATGCAGTTAAAACACTAGACAATGGTCAGGCCGAATTAGAAGGTGATCATATTTCTAGCGCTTCTCAAGACTATGACGAGCGTGGTAAAATTGCTATTAAAATGAACATGGATAAAATTGGTACCAACTTGTGGGCTAAAATGACCACTAAAAATGCAGGTAAACCAATTGCTATTGTACTTGATAATTTCGTGTACTCTGCACCAAATGTAAATGAGCCTATCACTACAGGTAACTCTCAAATTAGTGGTAGCTATTCATTAAAAGAAGCACAAGATTTATCTGAAATATTAGAGAGCGGTAAATTACCTGCGCCTGCTAAAATTGTTCAAGAACAACAAGTAGGTCCTACCCTAGGTAAAGAATCTATTATGGGCGGTGGCTTATCTTTCTTTATTTCGTTCTTGGTAATTTTTGCCCTCATGCTACTTTACTTTAATACAGCAGGATGGGTTGCAAACATTGCACTTATCTTAAACTTATTATTTACAGTAGGTATTTTAAGTGCACTTGGATTTACATTAACTGCACCAGGTATTGCCGGTTTGGTACTTACCATTGGTATGGCGGTAGATACCAACGTACTTATATTTGAGCGTATCAAAGAAGAACTTACAAAAGGTAAGAGCTATCCACTTGCTGTAACAGATGGTTATAAAAGATCATTAGCACCAGTACTTGATGGTCACATCACTACCCTATTAACAGCTATCATATTAGCCTACTTTGGACTTGGTCCAGTACTTGGTTTTGCTACCACTCAAATCATTGGTATTTTATTATCATTATTCTGTGGTATCCTAGTTTCAAGATTAATTACAGACTGGTACACCAATAAAAATAGACACCTCGAATACTTTACAGGTATTTCAAGATCTATCTTCCAAAAAGCACAATTCAAGTTTATCGAATACCGCAAATTTGCGTACGGTTTATCTGCTGTGATTTTTGTACTAGGTATTGCGAGTTTCTTTAATGGTTTTGACGAAGGTGTTGAATTTGCAGGTGGCCGTAGCTATACTGTTAAGTTTGACAAACCAGTAAATGTTGAAGAAGTTAGAAACGAACTAAAAGCAGTATTTGGTGAAGCACCAATTATTAAAACGGTGAATTCTAATAACCAATTAAACATTACTACTTCTTACAAAATCAAAGAAACAGGTAACAACGTAGATTCACTTGTTGAAAAAATGTTGTTCACAGGTCTTGCAAAACAATTACCTCCAAACGTTTCTTTCTCTGAGTTTGAAACAACATATAAGCAAAGTTCTCAAACGGTATTACCTACCATTTCTGACGACTTAAAAGCAGGTGCGACCAAAGCAACTGTAATAGCAATGATCGTAATTTGCTTATTTATCTTTGTTCGTTTTAGAGACTGGAGATATTCTTTAGGAACTATTTTTGCCCTATTACACGATGTGTTTGTAACACTTATCATATTTAGCTTTGCACGTACCATTGTACCTTTCCCGCTAGAAATTGATCAGCACTTTATTGCTGCCGTGTTAACTGTTATTGGTTTTAGTATGAACGATACCATCATTGTATATGACCGTATTAGAGAAGATAGCAGGTTACATCCGAACTTAGATAACCATACGGTAATCAATAAAGCGATTAACGAAACACTAAGCCGTACCATCATGACTTCATTAACCGTATTCTTAACCATCTTAATATTATTCATATTTGGTGGTGAAGTAACCAAAGGTTTTGCCTTTGCTATGTTAGTGGGTGTTATCACTGGTACTTACTCTTCTATCTTTGTGGCAGCTCCAATCTTAGTAGATTTTTCTAAGAACAAGAAGCTAAGCAAAGCAGCAAAAAAATAAGAACCTTGTATAAGATTCAATAAAAAAAGCCTCGCACTTTTATAAGTTGCGAGGCTTTTTTGTGGGCTAAATTTTGTGTATTGCGCTGAATATGATGTAGCGCTAAACGATGTTGGTTTAAACGGCAAATGATGTGCCACATCCGCAAGTTTTACTTGCGTTGGGGTTGCTAAAAGTAAATCCACGGCTATTTAAACCACCCTGCCAATCTACTTCCATACCAAAAAGGTAAAGCTGATGACTATTGTTCATGATACACTCGATACTTTCAATTTCAAAATGTGTATCTTCTGGTAAAGGCAGGTCAAAACCAAGTACATAGGTCATACCGCTGCAGCCTCCCCCTTTAACGCCAATTCTAAGGCGCTGGTTGGTATCAAACCCGTCTTCTGCCATAAGACGCTTGATTTCCACGATGGCACCCGCTGTTAGGGTTACTGGAGCCGTTTGTGTTATTGTTGAGCTAGACATAGTATCTAATTTTGTGCAAAGCTACTAAGAGCAGCTCAGATTGCCTTATTTTTGGTAAAATTTACAAGATGCTTGACACATCAACCGTATTAACTGTTGTCATCGCCGTTATCATTGGCTTATTTATAGCGGTTCTCATTTACCTGCAACAAAAAATTGGTGTGGCCACCAAAACAATAGATAAGGATACCAAAATTTTAAAACTACAAGCCTACGAAAGATTAATATTACTTGCCAACCGCATTGCAGTCCCCAATTTAATTACCCGTTTACAAAACGATGGTAAAAGTAATTCAACCCTTTCTGCCACCGATCAACAACTACTTTTAGTATCAACCATTAAAGAAGAGTTTGAACACAATGTTACCCAACAACTCTATGTGTCAAAAACAGCTTGGGATGCAGTTAGTAATTTTAAAGAAAAAAATATACTCCTGATTCATCAGGCAGCAGCAACACTCCCGGTTGGTGCGGGCGCTGGAGAACTCAATAGACTACTTATAAGTTTTTTGGGAAGCGACCCTGCTGGAGATATGCACCAACTGGTAACTGAGATTTTAAGTGTAGAAGTAAAACAAATTTTATAATGAGCACGCCAATCAATAAAAAAACAGATAGCGGCATTGCCATTAAAACGGTATATAGCGCCTCTGACATTGCCCACAATAAACAAGCGCTAGAAAATTTACAACCTGGCGAGTTCCCTTACACGAGAGGTGTTCAGTCAGACATGTACCTAGGTAAACTTTGGACAATGCGCCAGTATGCCGGTTTTTCTACCGCCGAAGAAAGCAATAAGCGTTACCATTATTTATTATCACAAGGTGTGATGGGGCTTAGTGTAGCTTTTGATTTACCAACCCAAATTGGATATGACAGTGACCATGAATTAGCAGATGGTGAAGTAGGCAAAGTGGGTGTTGCCATTGATAGTATAGATGATATGGAAATTCTTTTTAAAGGTATTGACCTAGAAAAAGTGAGCACTTCCATGACCATCAATGCTACCGGTTTTATATTATTGGCGTTTTATGTGGCAATCGCTAAAAAACAAGGTGCCGATTTGCACAAACTTACAGGCACGATACAAAATGATATTTTAAAAGAATACGCAGCAAGAGGCACTTATATTTTTCCGCCTAAACCTTCTATGCGCATCATCACGGATATTTTTGAATGGTGTAGCACAAACGTTCCTAAATGGAACACCATTTCTATTTCGGGCTATCATATTAGAGAAGCTGGCAGCACTGCAGTTCAAGAAATTGCATTTACACTAAGCAATGGTAAAGCCTATGTAAAAGCGGCCATCGAAAAAGGAATGGACATCAATGTTTTTGGTAAACGACTCTCCTTCTTTTTTAATGCACACAATAATTTATTTGAAGAAGTAGCAAAATTTAGAGCAGCACGTACCATGTGGGCTAGCATTATGAAAGAACTTGGTGCTACAGATCCTAAAGCACTCATGCTTCGTTTTCATACACAAACTGGAGGTGCTACACTTACTGCGCAACAACCACTTAATAATATTAGCCGCGTAACCATTCAAACCCTTGCCGCTGTTTTAGGTGGTACTCAAAGTTTGCATACCAATGGATACGACGAAGCCCTTAATTTACCTACCGAAGAAGCAGCACGTATTGCCTTAAGAACCCAGCAAATTGTTGCTTTTGAAAGCGGTGCCCCAGACACAGTAGATCCGCTAGCTGGAAGTTATTTTATTGAAAGCTTAACTGCAGAGGTAGAAAAAAAGGCCTGGGAACTGATTGCTAAAATAGATGCGATGGGTGGCAGTGTTGCAGCGATCGAATCTGGTTTTATGCAAGACGAAATTGCAAAGAGCGCTTATGCGTATCAAAAAGATATTGAATCTGGCGAAAAAATCATTGTTGGCGTAAACAAATTTACCATCGATGAAGCCCCAACTAATATTGCATTTAAAATAGATGATAGTATTAGACAGGTTCAAATAGAAAAAATAAATACCCTCAAACAAAATAGAGACAACACTAAAGTTGTAGCTTGTTTAGATGCTATTACAACCGCAGCAAAAG
>JBEGUD010000099.1:0-3848 GCA_041179065.1 Bacteroidota bacterium
GGCACATTTTTTATGGCATACTCGTACACTTTACGGCCCTTCATTTTAATATAACGTACACTTGGATCGCTATCTGGTTTATTGGATTTGCCCATGTACAAATAATAGGCTTCATCGTTGCAATGGCTTTGAACACTTGCTGCTAAAATGCCAGCGCTCGTATCTTCTTTGCCTTCTAAAATAGTAGCGCCTGCACCATCACTAAAAATCATACTGTCTCTATCATAATCATCTACCACACGGCTTAATGTTTCGGCACCAATCACCAAACACTTTTTTGCCATTCCTGATTTTATAAATGCATCTGCTTGAATTACACCTTGGATCCAACCTGGGCAGCCAAATAAAATATCATAGGCTACACAGTTCGGATTTTTAATGCCTAAATCGTGTTTTACCCTAGATGCTAGTGCAGGTAATACATCTGTTTGAATGGTTTTATCTAATACGTTTCCAAAATTATGTGCCACAATAATTTGATCTAGTGTTTCTGGATCTAGACCAGCATCTTCAATTGCTTTTTTTGCAGCGATGGTAGCCATATCAGAAGCGTTAACATCTGAACTGGTGTAACGTCTTTCTTCAATCCCTGTTATGTCTTTAAATTTTTCAACAATTTCTGATGAAGGTGTTTCTATGGCTTCTCCATTTTCAGTAAAAAAACGATGATTGGTAAAATCAGTATTTTTTTTGATGCTTGGAGGTATATAAGAACCTGAACCTGTGATAATTGTTTTTAAATTAGACATGTATGAATATTGGGGTTATAAATATTTGTCACCTTTGTTGCGTTTCACTTCTGCAACGTATTCTTTAATAGATTGTTCCTTATCTTTTTTACAAATAAGTAAAGCATCTTCCGAATCCACTACAATAAAGTCATCGAGTCCTTGCAATACCATGAGTTTATTTTCGGGTCCTGCCACCATACATCTTGTAGCATCAATTACGATGACGTTATCTGAAGCCACTGCGTTACCTAAATAATCTTTTTCTAAATTATCGTAAGCGCTATTCCATGTTCCCAAATCGCTCCAACCAAACGAAGATGGTATCACATATACGTTATCTGCTTTTTCCATGATGGCCACATCAATAGAAATATTTACGCAGAGCGGATAAATTGTATCAATGGCTTCTTTTTCTTGCGGGGTATTAAACTTGTCTTTTGCCGCATCAAATAGTTCAAACATTTCTGGTTGAAACATTTCAAATGCTTTTACAATTTGCGCCACTTTCCAAACAAAAATACCGGCATTCCATAAAAAGTCACCACTGCTAATAAATGTTTTAGCTAAATCGAGGTCTGGTTTTTCGGTAAATGTTTTTACTTTGAAAATACCATCACCCGCTTCTAATGTATCGTGTTGTATATAACCGTATCCCGTGTTTGGATGCGTTGGCTTAATGCCAAGTGTAACAAGCGATTTGATATGGTTTATGAATTCTAATGCTTTGGTAGTGGTTTCTCTAAACTGTTCTGCATCTAAAATCATGTGATCGGAAGGTGCAACAATTAAAGAAGCTTCTGGATCTTTTTGAAGTAGCTTACAAGAAATATAGGCGATACATGCAGCTGTATTTTTTCTACTAGGTTCTGCTAATATATTTTGTACGGGAAGTTCAGGTAATTGTTCCCTAACAATAGATACATATTCTTCCGAAGTAACAATGTAGATATTTTCTAAAGGTATAAAAGCCTTGTACCTTTCAAAAGTCCATTGTATGAGTGATTTTCCGGTATGTAAAATATCTAAAAATTGTTTTGGGTATGCAGTTCTACTCATAGGCCAAAACCTACTGCCAATCCCACCGGCCATAATGGCTACGTAATGGTGTTTATTCATAACTAAATAAGTCCCTCTTTTATAAGTTCGTGGATATGTAATATGCCATAATACTGACTTTCTTTGGTAACAATTAAATGGCTTATTTCATGTTGCTTCATCTTATCAATAGCTTCAGCAGCAAGCGTTTGATAATCTATTACTTGGGGGTTATGCGACATAATTTCTGCTGCTGTAATATTTTCTATGTTTACTGATTTTTCTAGCATGCGTCTTAAATCACCGTCTGTGATAACACCAGCAATTTGACTACCGCTCATAACTACTGCAACACCCAATCTGTTTTTAGTAATTTCAAGAATCACATTTTTTAATGGTGTATGGGGTTCAACGGTAGGTTTAAGATTTGTGCTTGTAAGGTCTGCAACTTTTAAAAACAAGCGCTTACCTAAATTACCACCTGGGTGGTATTTTCCAAAATCGGCACTTGTAAAACCTTTCAATTGCATGAGACATACTGCAATAACATCGCCCATAACTAGTTGAGCCGTTGTGCTGCTGGTTGGCGCTAAATTATTAGGACATGCCTCACTACTCACCGTTGTATTTAAAATATGATCCGATGCTGCTGCTAAATAACTTGAAGTATTGCCTACAATGCCAATTAGTTTATTGCCAAAATTTTTAATGTATGGTACAAGGGCCTTAATTTCTGGGCTTTCACCACTCTTACTAATAATTAAAACGATATCGTCTTTTTGTACCGCACCTAAATCACCATGAATGGCATCTGCGGCATGCATAAATAAAGAGGGTGTTCCCGTAGAATTAAGTGTAGCTACAATTTTTTGTGCGATGAGTGCACTTTTTCCAATCCCACTAAAAACCAAACGGCCTTTACAAGTGTTTAGAAGTTCAATAGCTTCTACAAATGAAGCATCCAAAAATGTGGCTAGGTCTGCAATTGACTTTGCCTCTAATTGAACGGTTTGTAAAGCGGTTTCTACTATTGCGTTTTTCATGCTGTGCAAAGGTAAACTTTAACATGAAAGCACGAGTAATCAGGTCATTCTTTGTTAACTTCGCCATCCTTTCAAAAAAAAGGATTAACTTAAACAAAGTACAAATACCCGTTTTTAGTTGATTATGAAGGAAATACAGATGAGAAATGGCAAAAATAAGTAGTAAAACCACCAAAACAACCCCAAAAGCAGCCCCTAAAAAGGCGCCGGCTAAAATAAAAGGCCCCAGACAGGCCAGCACCCTTGTAGACCCTAGTAATTTTGATATTTACGGAGGCCTCGAAAAATATTTTGGTTTTAGAGAGTTTAAAGGCACCCAAGAGCAGGCAATTACCAGTTTATTGAGCGGGAAAGACACATTTGTTATCATGCCAACCGGCGGTGGTAAAAGTTTATGCTACCAATTACCAGCACTCCTCCAAGAGGGATGCGCCATTGTGGTATCTCCACTTATTGCACTCATGAAAAACCAGGTTGATCTGGTGCGCGGATATAGTGAAAACGACGAAGTAGCACACTTTTTAAATTCTTCTTTAAATAAGGGTCAAATAAAAATAGTAAAAGATGATTTGCTAGGTGGCAAAACAAAACTATTGTATGTGGCCCCCGAAACATTAACCAAGCAAGAAAATCTTGATTTTTTTAGTGACCTCAAAATTTCTTTTTTTGCTGTAGATGAAGCGCACTGTATTTCGGAGTGGGGACATGATTTTAGACCCGAGTATAGACGCTTAAGAGAAATGATGGATATCATTAATCCAACAGTGCCTGTTGTTGCACTTACAGCAACAGCTACACCAAAAGTGCAAAGTGATATTGTTAAAAATTTAGGTTTACGCGACGCTAATATTTTTCTATCAAGTTTTAATAGGTCTAATTTATTTTATGAAATTCAGCCTAAAATAAAAAAGGAAGATACGGTCAAGCATATTGTAAAATTTATTTCACAGCATAAAGGCAAGAGTGGAATTATTTACACCCTCAACCGTAAAACCACCGAAGAATTAGCAGAATTACTAGTAGCCAATAATATTAAAGC
>JBEGUD010000100.1:0-3244 GCA_041179065.1 Bacteroidota bacterium
ATTTTTTGTTCGATAGCAAGTGTAATTCTATAAAAACCCAAATCGGTCATATGGGCGCCATCAACAGTGGCTTCTCCATCATGTCCAATTAAATTTGTGGTTTCTAAATAATGCAAATGACGCATTCCTTCTTTTTTTAAGAGTGCATATGCATTTTTAAATATTTGGTTGACTTCATTAATTTTTTGCTTGGTTACCAAATTAAATTTAGCAGTGGGGTACATAATATTTTCAACCAGTAAAATGGGAATATTTGGTTGTAATGCATGCAGTTGACGTAAAAAAGGAACTGTTTTAGCCTCCGCCATGGCGGGCGTTAAATTTGGCCCACAATCAATCACATACATAGAAGCGTCAATGCCCGACATAATAACGGCAAGCATAGAATCAAGTTGTCCATTACCACTAAAGCCTAAATTAATGGTTTCACGCCCAAGTCTACGTTCTAACTGAGCCGGATAGGCCATACCTGGGCGCATAGCAGAAGCGCCTTGCACAATGGATGTACCGTAAACAACCAGCGGCTTTTGGCCTTCAAAATAATTTTGCTGTGGCTTATGAATAGCAGCTCCTTCTTCTATACCAATAAATAGTGAATCGCAGGTTTCATAATCAGGAAGGTAAAGCAGGTACTGCCTAGTTTGGCCATCCATATCTTTTACCAAATTGGATTCTTGGTATACAGGTGCGTTTGGTTTTCCTACACCCGCAAAATACCATGTTCCATTATCTAAACCGTATAAATCTAGTCCTTTAACAAGCGTCCCCGCCACGTGTTGAAATACAACCGAGGATCCTGTTTTCCATTTGGCAGAAATTTGCTTGGCATTGGTTTCAAAATACACCGCAAATCCAGTTGGATTTTTACTCAAATCCCATACAGGTTTACGGAGCAGGTTTTTGATTGTATCCGGAAAGCGTTGGTACACCGTTGCATTTGGCATTGGGCGTCCTAACAAAGTAAATTCCTGCATATCGTGATACACCGTTTTAGTTTGTCCACCAGCACTAAACGCTATAAAAACAATACACAAAAGGGTCAAGCTGTTTTTCATGCTTCAATTTAATCTTTTTTAGTAAAAACCATGTAGCATAGCCCCTTACCTTTGCAAAAAATACCCCCAATGATGCGTTTGTTGCTAGCAGGTTTATTCATGAGTTTGAGCATATCCACCCTTGCACAAAATACCCAACTATCTGAAGTGGTGGTTACAGCTAGTATGCTACCACAACAAGAAAAAGAAACCGGGCGCAATATTGTAAGCATTAAAGGATCCAGCTTACAAAATTTACCCATTAGTAGCATTGATGAATTACTAAAATATTTACCCGGTATTGAAACCCAGCAACGTGGACCCGCTGGTACACAAAGCAATATTATTATTAGAGGTGGTACCTTTCAGCAAGTACTCGTGATTATTGACGGCATTAGAATAAACGATCCGCTCACTGGTCACTTTAATAGTTATATACCGCTTCATCCAGAAGATATTAATAGAATTGAAATTATCAAAGGAGCAGCTTCTGCTATTTATGGTTCTGATGCCATTGGAGGCGTTGTAAACATTATTACCAATGGGCTACAACAAAAAAACAACCACAAATTAAGTGTTGGCAGCAAATGGGGTAGTTACAATTCACGTTCCAATAATATTTGGTGGGGCGTACAAAAAGAGAAATGGAAACTCAGTGTTTCATCGCAGCAAAATAAAGCAGATGGAGAAAATTTAAGAGGCACAACAGGCTATTATAACAATTCATTTTACGCAGCTAATTTTAATTACGCCTTTACCTCTAATTGGAAACTTCACATTTTATATGCCAATGATAGCAGGGATTTTAATGCACAAAATTTTTATACGACGTTTAAAAGCGACACCGCTTCTGAAATTGTAAAAAGCAATTGGACGCAAATGGGTTTGTCAAAACAGTACACCCATAAAATAGTAAAATTTGATGCCGCTTATAAAAATTTATCTGACCGTTTTAGGTTTAGTCCGGCTGGCAGTTTCAATGAAAATAAAACATCGCTTTTTGTTGCGCAGGGTTCAGTTCAATTTACACGCAACCCCAATCATCAAATTGTTACAGGCGCCCAGTGGATCCATAAAAAAATTAAATCCAACGATAGAGGCAATCATGAATTAGCACACGGCGCTGCATTTTTAATAGCTACCCACAAGCTTCCAAAAAATGTATTCATTAATGAAAGCGTACGCATCGATTGGGACCAAAGCTATGGCTGGATTATTATCCCACAAGTAAATGGATCATGGGTAAATGGCAATCTTACAACGCGCGCATCGGTTGGCAAAGGGGTTCGTGACGCCGATTTTACAGAGCGTTACAACAATTACAATAAAAGCATAGTAACTGGTGGCAGTATTGGTAATCCTTACTTACAAGCAGAAAAATCTTGGAGTTATGAACTGGGTGCCGATTACAGAATGGGATCCCATTTTAAATGGGGCGCTACCCTATTTATTAGAGACCAAAACAACCTAATTGATTGGACGCCTACCCCGTATCCCATGATGCCGCGCCAATTAAATTTAGTAATTAATGGTAGTTACTCTTTAGCTACCAATGTATCTTCTGTAAAAACAAATGGAATAGAAACGGATCTTACCTACAACAAAAAATGGGGAGCAAATTACGAATTAAACCTAAGCACAGGACTTGTATGGCTCTCTTCTACTAGCCCCAATAAAACACCTTCTTTTTACATTTCTTCGCATGCCAGATTTTTATGGAATGAGCAAATAATTTTTAGGGCACGTAAGCTTCAGTTATCTGTAAACAGTGTTTACAAAATTAGAAATACACAAACAGCGTCTGCAATTAATGCGGCACTCTCTCCTAATTATTTTTTAGTGAATAGCAAATGCGCGTATCTACTTAATAAGCGAAAAGGAAATGTATTTTTAGAAATCACCAACTTAACCAACACCCCTTACTCCGATTTACTCGGCGCTATCATGCCAAGCAGGTGGATTGCTGCTGGCTTTCTAGTTACGCTGTAAATAACGCCTACATTAATTTTGCTTAAGTAGTCCTGGCTTTTCTTGGTGAAGATTATAAATTAATTCACCAAACAAGGTGTTGGCCCAAGCAAACCATTTACGGGTAAACTTAGTAGCATCATCTTTATGAAATGATTCGTGCATAAATCCAGTGCCCGCATGCGTTTGTATTAAATTTCTAACGCAGTGCGTAATTTCTTTATCATCTACACTTGTGATGG
>JBEGUD010000101.1:0-12575 GCA_041179065.1 Bacteroidota bacterium
ACCCAGGTAAATAAAATCATATCCGGGCAATGCATGGCGAAGCTCTTTAAGAATGGTTAATCCTCCATAACCACTATCAAATACACCAATTGGTTTTTTTGTTTGCATACACAAAAATAAGAACCCCGCCTTTATAAGACGGGGTTCTTGTATAAATAGTTTACAAAGGCTGTATTATCCTTTTTTAGCAGGCGCTGCTGTTTTAGCAGGCGCAGGAAGCGATCCACCCGCTTGTTTCCAAGCATCCATAATTTGTTGTGGTAATGGAAGGTTTAACTTCATTGCTACACGGATGGTTAGATTATCTAAAATATTAGGTTCCATGTATGGAGACAATGTTTCAGTCTTTAATACAAGCGTATACTTTTGTTCAGCAACGATTTGTTGAAAAGCAGCTAACATTTTTTGTCTGTACGGTAAAAGTGATTGCTCCATTTTGCCGTTTTGCATTTCTTGTGCATACTGCTGCCAGTTTGCTAATTTGTAACCTAAACGGTTTAAATCAGATAAAGCCAATTCTCTAGCTTTAGCAGGCATTGTAGCAGAATCTTTTTTGAAAAGAGAGTCTCTACGTTGGTAATCTTGCACAGTATATGCATATTCAGGATTCAAAGAATCTTTAACGAAATTGTTAATGATGGTATCCACTTTTTGAATATCTGGAAACAGGCTCAATAAACTTTGCTCATCAAAGTAACCAATTTTAACCTGCGCGTTTGTGCTATTTGAGAATAGTAAGCTGGCTGCTAAAACCACACAAACAAATAATAATTTCTTCATTGTAGAGAGTGTTTGAATTTTTGTTAGAACTGTTTATTTAAACTTTTTAAATTTCTATTTTATACCTAACTCTTTAAGCACATCGTCGCTTTTATCAAGTTTCGGGTCGGCAAATATAATGGTTATTCCTTCACTTTTATCGAGTACGAAGTCATAAGAACGACTTGTAGCGATTTTTTGAATGGCATCATACACTTTATCCTGAACTGGCTTTATAAGGCGCTGGCGCTCTTTAAAAAGGTCGCCTTCGTAGCCAAAACGCTTTTTTTGAAGATCACGTACCTGCTTTTCCTTTTCAAAAAGCTCATCCTCACGCTTCTTTTTTAGGGCATCTGTAAGCATAAACTGTTCAGACTCATAGTTTTTGTACATCTTATCAAGCTGAACTTGCAAATCATCAATTTCTTTTTGCCACTGCTCTCCCACTAGTTTTAGTTTGGCATCGGCTTCTTTGTATGCTGGGATACGTTCAAGTATGTACTTGGTATCAATGACAGCATAACGCTGTTGTGCTGAAACGCCAACTGCAGTACCGAGTACCATCAAAGCCACAAACAATAACTTTTTCATACTTCTAATTTAAATATTATTCTGGTTCAAAACCTAACATAAAGGTAAATCTTGCCGCATCCTTCATAGATCCATTAGGTGTGTATCTGTCTAATCCAACGCCATAATCAAAGCCTAAAAGTCCAAACATTGGTAAGAAGAAACGCATACCTAAACCAACAGATCTACGCAGTTTAAATGGATTGTAATCTTTAAAGTTGTACCAACCATTGGCTGCTTCATAAAAGCCTAGGGCATAAATGGTACTGCTCGGATTTAAACTGAGTGGATACCTAAGTTCCATACTGTACTTATTAAATATGGTAAAGTATTGGCTCGCTCTTTGTTGATCCGGATTGATTTTTGGATTTGAATTTTCGTAAACAGGATACCCTCTATGCGCAATGATGTCAAATCCTAATAGTGCAAACTGATTACTTAAACCAGCGTCACCTACCTGGAATCTTTCAAATGGCGACATGCCTAATTCCGAATTATACCTACCCAAGAAACCAAATTTTGCAGCCGCCCTAATCACAAATTGTTTGTTGCGGTCTTCGCCATGTGGTTTACCAAGTGGCACAAACCATTCACCATTCAAGCGCCACTTGTGGTATTCAATCCATTTGTATGGATTGGCACTTGTTTGGATATTTTTATTGAATAAAGAATAAGGTGGTGTAGCCTGAACGCTAAATAAGAATGTCGATCCACTTTTTGGATACAATGGCTGATCTATAGAAGAACGCTGTAATGCAATTTTAAGGTTCACATTATTTACAACACCATTATCAAATCCAGGAAGGTTTCTTGGATCAATAGCATAATCACTTAGCTTATAACGTGTATAGTTTAACCCAACAGAAAGTGAGAAAAAGTCGTCGGGCCATTTTAATTGTTTTGCTAAGCTAACAGTGGCACCGGTTGTAGAAATGTATTTAGAATCTGCGGCATTTGGATCAAACATACCCGTGAGTGGATCTATAGTTTGTCCAAATTTTGTATTGAATACACTGAGCGTTAATGCATTTCTTTTTTTGCCACCAAACCAAGGCTCGGTAAAAGAGAAATTATAAGAACGGAATGCTTTACCATTACTTTGAACACGCAAACTTAATTTTTGACCTTCTCCCATTGGAAGTGGATCCCAAGCTTGCTTCTTCCAAATATTTCTTACAGAAAAGTTATTGAAAGAAATACCGAGTGTACCGGTAAGCCCAATAAATCCACCCCAACCAGCACTCAACTCTAATTGATCGCTCGATTTTTCTTCTACGGTGTAGTTGATATCTACGGTACCGTCATCTGGATTGGGTCTTGGATCAATGCCAATTTTTTCTTGGTTGAAATAATTGAGCTGTGCAATTTCACGTTGAGAACGCATGAGATCAGATCTGCTAAATTTCTCACCTGGTATGGTTCTTAATTCTCTTCTAATAACGTGTTCTTTGGTACGGTCGTTACCATAGATACGAATATTTTTAATGGTCGCTTGCGGACCTTCAATAATTCTGATTTCATAATCGATGGTATCATTGTATACCGCAGTTTCTACTGGATCGGTATTAAAAAACAAATAACCATCATCTTGATAGATACCACTGATATCACCTCCTTCTGGAGTTGCAGATTTACCCAATTTTTTGTTGAGTGTTTCTAGGTTGTAAATATCTCCTTTACGGATACCTAAAATAGCCGTTAATATAGAATCTGAATATTTTGTATTCCCTCTCCAAGTGATGTTACCAAAATAATAACGTCGACCTTCACTTACTTTGATATCAATATTAATATGTCCGTTACCATTATAATAAACCGTGTCGTTTACAATGGTTGCATCACGGTAACCAAGTGAGTTATAATAATCTAAAATATTATCCTTGTCTTCTTCGTATTTTTTGGTGTCAAATTTTGCACCAGAAAATTTAATACGTGCATAAGGATCTAATACTTTTTTAGTTTTTGTGAAGGTTAAGAAACCTTTTTCCTTCATGTACTGCTCAAAATTATAACGCTGTGTTTTAACAATTTTAGGTTCGTCAAATACAGGGAATAAAGTAAGTCTCGATTTTTCGTGCGTTTCTTTTAATTTCTTTTTTAATAGACCAGCCTCTACACTATTACCACCAAAGTTGATATTGTTGATACGCACTTTAGGTCCCTTATCAATTACAAAATCAAGCACCAATGTGTTTTCGTAGGTAGTGTCAGATTTTTCAATGATTTTAATTTGTGAATTTTGAAAACCTTTTTCGGCATAGAATTTTTTAATAGCTTCTACCGCTGAAATTTTCATGTTTTCGGTAATCACACGGTTGCGCACAAGTCCTGTCTTACCCGTTAAATCTTCTGCGTCACTTTTACTTACTCCTTTAAATAAAAAGTTAGACAAACGAGCACGTTCAGTTACCGCAATTTCAATTTCAATATTTTTATCTTCTAGTTTTGTAATAAAAATTTCAACGTCCGAGAAATAGTTTTGCGCCCATAATTTACTGATGGCTTTAGAAAATAAATCGCCACCTGGAATTACAATTTCATCACCAACATTCACATTGGCAATGGAGATTAAAAGGTTTTCATCAAAAAAACTATTACCCGTAACCTTAATCGCACTAATCTTATATTTTTTAGGCGCTTTTTGATTGAAAATATTGATCAGATCTGCATCAACATTGGTAATAACCGTATCCTTTTTTTCTTGCGCACCGGCCACACTACTTGCTAGCGATAATACGATTGCCAACATCAATAATTTGTACACTTTCTGCATCTTTTTCTATTTGTTATATCGCTGGCTGATCTTTCACCACAGCAGATTTGGTCTATTTTGGTTCTTATAAGCGGAGCAATTTAACGGGAATAATGAAAAGTCTTTGTTAAATCGCTATACTTATTAAATAATTATATTATATATATGGTTTTTACACCTTTTCTTCTTGTTGAATTTGTTTACCTGTTTTCCCAAACCTACGCTCTCTTTGCTGAAAATCTAGAATCGCTTCATATAAATTAGGCTTTCTAAAATCTGGCCACAATATAGGGGTAAAATAAAGCTCTGCGTAAGCAAGTTGATATAATAAAAAATTGCTTATTCGAAATTCACCACTGGTTCTTATCACAAGGGCTGGATCCGGAATTCCTTTGGTACATAAATAATCAGCGATGGTATCCTGGCTAATTTGCAGCGGATCCAAACTACCTGCCTGAACATCCATGGCTATTTGCTTAACCGCATTTGTAATTTCCCATCTACTGCTGTAACTAAGTGCCATAACGAGGGTAAGGCCCGTATTCGATGCCGTTAATTCAAGGGCCTCTTCAAGCTCTGTTTGCGCAAAATCAGGTAACATTTTCCTGTCTCCAATGACTTGCAAACGAATATTGTTTTTATTTAATGTAGGAACTTCTTTTCGGATGGTATCAACCAGTAAACTCATAAGACCCGCCACTTCATTTGCAGGACGGTCCCAGTTTTCGGTACTAAAGGCATACAGTGTCAAATAGCCAATACCAAGCTCTGCTGCACCTTCCACAATATCTCTAACACTTGCTACGCCATGGAAATGACCAAACAAACGGTCTTCACCCTTTTCTTCTGCCCAACGCCCATTGCCATCCATAATAATGGCAACATGTTCGGGTAAACGGGTGAGATCAATGTGATGCTTAAGGTCTTCCTGCATGCGTTTAAAAAGGGTTTATAGGCTGCAAAATTAACGAAAAAAGAGAGGTTTGCGTCGAATACTTTGCCTAATTATAGCCGAAACAGCTTATTGGACAGGCTTTGGACACTTATAGGTTTGTAAATTGAAGGAAATCCCCAGTTTTAGGCCTGCAAAAACGTCGGTTTGCAGCGTATTACCCCTTTGTCTACCCTTAATACCGATAGGATTACCTGTTTCGTAACTGCGGTCTTGAAGCAAAAAAGCGGGAGAAGGAGACCCATCCGGTAATGTAGGAAAGGCATCTGGGGCATACACCCCACTCACATCGTCGAGATAGTCGGTATTGGTAAAGCGGTACATGAGCTCGGCAAAAATATTGAACTGCTCACTTAAGGCATACTTAACACCCAGCGTTAGCGGAACGGATACCGCAATTGGCGCATAGGTCTTAAAAGTTGGATAGGCCGAAGAACCCTGCCCCTCTGTGCCCAGTGGTCTTAAAAAATATTTTTGATCACCTAAAAACGCATAGGGATCATATGAAAATGCACCCACACCCACTCCAACATAAGGGGTGAACCTAAAATCTTCGAACCCAGGTTGGAATGCGAAAAAGTTAAAATCAAAAGAAACAGCAGCCTCCCAAACATGACTGTTAAAACTTAGATTACGCCGCTGCTGGCTTGCATTGTTACTATACTGATCGGCATAACCAAGTAGCGCATACTCACCACTCAACCTGACACTCATGTAATTGTTAAACTGCTTTCTAAAAAAAACACCCGCATTGGCCTTGGGTCTATTAACAGCCGCTGTCGGATTTAAATCACCAAAATAATGGGCAGCGCCTGCTCCAATACCAAACTCGGCTTGGTGCACAAAACTTTGCATAAGCTGCGCACTTGCAGTGAAACCACTGCATCCGAGTAGGATACTAAAAATGAAATGTTTAACCATGGGCGCTTGCTTGCTTCATGTAAAGTAGCAACAAAAATAAATACCAAAAATGTTAATTTCTTTTATCAAGCCCCCAAGTGAGCTTGGTTCTGAGTGTAGACAAGAAGCTATTTTCGTTTAATCGGACAAGATTTACGCAAAACTGCTCTTTTCTAATGGCCAACTGAACGGTTTTATCTACAATTTCTTTACGTGCATCTAAGGCACAAATAAATTGGTCCGCTCTTCCCTCTATTTCAAACGAAACCACGTTGGTATCAGGGATAACAATTGGGCGCACATTTAAATTGTGTGGAGCAACGGGGGTAATCACAAAACTTGCCGCATCCGGAAATAAAATAGGTCCATTGCAACTCAAACTATAACCCGTAGAGCCCGTAGGTGTAGATACAATGAGGCCATCGGCCCAATAGGTATTTAAAAACTCTCCATTGATGTAGGTATGAATTTTAATCATAGGAGAAATGTCACGCTTGTGGATCGCAAACTCATTGAGTGCAAATGGTGTATCACCAAAAAGTCCTTCGTTGGAATCAAGATGAATAAGTGCTCGTTTATCAACTACAAATGTTCGATTCACAATCGCTTCTACAGCACTTTGTAATGCATCAGGGCTAATGCTCGCTAAAAATCCAAGTCTACCAAAATTGATACCTAATATAGGGATACCAGAATCTTTCACTAGTGTAACAGCGTCAAGCATCGTACCATCGCCACCTAAACTAATCATGCAATCGATAGAGGCATCTAAATCAGCAGAAACTTTAAAGGGTATCAGTGAACTAGCGAGATTTGCTGGTAAATCGGCATGCATTAATAATTGATGAAACACGTGTATTTCGACATCGTGTGGCGCCAACGCCTCAAGCAGTATAGCCAGCGGATTGGGGGTTGCCAAATCTAAACCTCTACTATAAATTGCAATTTTCATATGCCGGTATTCAAATCAAAAACATCAAAAATTAAATTCACCCTGCAAATATAGGCCATCTCGCTTCAGCTGGTTGCGGCTATATTCCATGCGAAATACAAAATCATAGATACTCACAAGATCTATACCCGCACCATAGGTGTACAACAGCGTATTACTTAAGCTATTAGAGTGAGTAGCATATTTATGATAGGCATATCCAGCATCTGCAAAAATTTTAAAATAAAGCCTGATAGGTATTTTTTCGTGGTTCTTAATAGGCAATGGATTGGTAATGGTGAAGTTTTTTACATTAAAATGATAGGCGTTTCTTATAACACCCCCTGCCGTTCCGTCCACTACATAATATTCGAGCCCTCTTAATTGCATGCCGCCATACCCAATAAGCCTGCTATTAGAAAATACCGAATCGATGGGCGATTTATACGCAGCGGTTGCATCAAACAATAGAAAAGATTTTGTGCTTAATTTTTTTGCATACAATTGTCTAGCGCTTAGCTGAAAAAGAGATTGCGCCTTTGTAGCAAACCTTTGTAGAAAAAAGAGGTCGGTGTAATAACCGGCTGTTGGATAAATAATATTAGACACCTTAATATACTGATAACGGTAACTTACATCAAGTGCTTTCTGAGTTGTTGTTTGTCCCGGATAATAATTTTTTTGCACTTTTAAAATAGTATCTGCAATGGTTTCATTAAAGTAACTGAGCCTGATGGTTGTACGCTTAAACTGATCAGGACGATAACTATACGAAGCATCAATACGCCAAGTTTTTCGGGCATCTGAATTGTGTCTTAAAAATACCTGCTTGTTATTGATTGTTGCAACATTCAATTCTTTTTGTGTAGCGTGCAAAAAACCAATACTAAATCCTTTGGTGAGCTTTTTATCAATAAAAGGAATGGAATAACGCGCCGAAAACTGTCTATTATAGCCTGTTATAAGCCATACATTTAAATTGTCATTTCTACCAGTGACATTATTTTGAATGAATTTTATGCCGTAATTAACGCGGTCTAAACTTTTATTTTGATCTACCCACCACTGATTAAAATTTCGATCCACTAACCTAAAATAATGAAGCGGTAGTAGATACCATCTTTCTTTAACCTGAACATGAATTTGCCATTGTTCTAGATTGGTGAGTGTATCAATTTTAACATCCACAAAAAGTTGCGTATTCATTAACAACTGCTTGGCCTGAATAATAGCAGCACCTAACTGTTGGGCATTTAGAGAATCTCCTTTTACAAATGAAAGTTCCCTTAAAATGATATAATATTTTGTTTTGGTATTACCTGTGATTTCAATGCGCTCAATGGGCATTTTTTGCTGCCCAAAAGCAGTCAATGAAAAATTAAAAAGGAAAATAAAAAAAAGTAGGCGCATAGGTTAAGCGTTTACACCTACATATTGAGGTATGAAAGTAAATGATTGTAATTTTCTTTCAACTCGTTTTGATAATTTTCTTCACCGAAATAATATTTTACGCTATAATCGTATCGCTGAAATGTAGCAACAATGGTAGATACTTCAATGCGGTTAATTTGAAGTGTCACTAATAGCATCCCTGTTTGCGTATCCGTTGCAGTGTTTAGCTGTGTAACATACGCATCATTGGTTTCCACTAAACGTGCAATTTCTCCAAAAGAATATTGTCTTTGTTCCATCTCTAAAACAATAACGCCTCCTTTCATATCAGCCCCTACATGACTCGTTAGCGCCGCTAACATGTGCTTTGCCGTAATAACACCCAGTAAATCTGCAGTCGTTGAAACAACAGGCAGCATCGTTAATTCATGTAATGATAATAGTTTGGCACCTGCTAAAAAATGTTCATCGGCGTGTACAGAAGCTACTATAAATTCATCTTGCATAGTAGCAATTACAGCAGTTTCAGGGGTATCCAATAATGTATTTTTATCTACAATCCCCACAAATTTTTCATCTGTCAGAACACACAAATGTTGTACATCATAATCCTCCATTAATTGGAGTGCAAAAGATGCTTTGTCCAACAAATGAACAGATGGAAAACTGGTATTAATGAGTTGTGCTGCTAGCATGGCTAAGCTGATTCAAAAATGCTTCTAAAATTTGGTTAAACTCGGCGGGCACTTCCATCATAGGAGCATGTCCACATTTGTCTACAAAATGAAGGGTGCTATTTGGTATAAGCTTATGAAATTCTTCTCCAACATAAGGCGGTGTAACAATATCGTTATTGCCCCAAATTAAAAGGGTAGGCTGTTGTATTTGACTTAACTCAGGACCCAAATTACTTCTGATAGCACTTTTAGCGAGCGCTAGTATTTTAATTACTTTTAACCGGTTTCTTGTGATTTCAAAGACTTCGTCAACCAGTTCTTTGGTGGCCACAGCCGGATCGTAAAAAGTTTCTTCGGTTTTATTTTTGATATAATCGTAGTCGCCTCTTTTTGGATAACTGTCACCCATGGCTTTTTCAAAAAGCCCGCTGCTGCCAGTTAAAGTAAGTGACTTAATTTTTTCAGGATGCTTAAGTACGTGCACAAGTCCAACATGTCCACCCAATGAATTTCCTAATAGATGTATTCCGGTATATCCTCTTGCTTCAATAAATTTTTGAACTATGTTTTCAAGTCCATTTACCGTACTATGAAAAATATCTAAATCAAAAAGCGGTAAAATAGGAACGATTACTTTATTGCGGTGTCTGAAATGCTCGATTAAATGTTCGAAGTTACTGAGCGCGCCAAAAAGACCATGCAATAAAAGCAAAGGCTCTCCGGTACCTTCTTCGATGTAACTAATTTTATCTTGAACTTTAATTTCGTAATTCATGTGGACTTATATAGTAGAACAGGGCTAAAATAATGATTTTAATAGGAATCACGGCATTAAATAACCATGAATTACAACTTACTTATTTTACCTGTTTGCTCAGGGTTTCAAAATGATCGCCTAAACTGGTAAACATGTCCTTAAATACAGGGATCACTTGTCCAATCGTATCAAGCACTTTAGGTCCCCAAGGTGCAATGTAGCTGTATGTTTTAGAGGCGGCTTTGGTAGATTCAGTAATCAAATGAAGCTTGTCACCAAAAAAAAGTACCACACTCCAAATAGTCATGTAAATGGCACCAAAAAGTAGGATGCCTGCTAGTTTATTGGCCCATCCAAGCAGTACGAGTTCGGCGGCCTTTTGTAGCATGCCCGCCACCAAACGAACAATAAGTGTAACAGCTATCATGATGAGTAAGAAAGATGCAAACGGGAGCCAGCTTGCCGATATCCCGGTATCATGTCCAATTTTTGAAGCAACAACTGCCGAAAGTTTAGTGGCAGCAGCCAATCCTATTAGAAGTGCTGCAAATGAAAATAAAGCAATGATAAAGCCTTTTGTATAGCCCTTAAAAAGTGCTCCGATTAAAATAATACCACAAATAATATCTAATACCACGTTTTCTTTTTTTGCGTAACATGAATATAGTAAAACTAACCGAGTGCCGCTTTAACTGCAGCAGCAACTGCTTTACCATCTGCTTGGCCAGCTAATTGTTTAGAAGCAACGCCCATCACTTTACCTAAATCCTGTGGCCCAGTTGCACCAACGGTTTCAATGATTTGCGCCACAATTTTTGCAATGGCTGCTTCATCTAATTGCGCAGGTAAAAACTTTTCAATCACGGCAATTTCTTCGATTTCTTTTTGCGCTAAATCGGCTCTATTTTGCTCCTGATAAATGGTCAACGAATCTTTTCTTGATTTCACTAGCTTTTGCAAAAGCTTGAGTTCAGCTTCGGCAGTAATGGAACCGCCTGCACCTGGATCTGTTTTCGCTTTTATGATTTCTGCTTTAATGGCACGTAGTCCTCTTAATAACGCTTCATCTTTTGATTTCATAGCGTCTTTCATTTGCGCCATTACTTGTTCTTCTAAAGTTGCCATAGCATGTTAATTATTTATTTTTTTGAATTTGACTGTCTCTAAATTTTTTATAAAACGACTTTGCAAAATCTTTCATTTCACCTGCGAGTGCCTGATCTTGGGTTGCTCTAATAAAGGTATCTGCCATACCCATTAATGTTTGGTAGTAAAAATCTGCCATTTCATCTACCATCATGTCTTTGGTCCACAAATCAATACGTAGCGCAGACTTATCTGCTGCATCCCAGAATGCTAGCATCATGGCCCTTGCAGATTGTGCCATATCGGCGGTACTGTCGGAGGCATTCCACTTAATATCCTGTGGTACTTTGTTTTCGTCTAAATGAACTTCGATATTGATATTTGATTGACGCATCATGTAGTAAGTTTTTGCAAAAATAAGCCTAAAGCATGTTATTGCTATGCCTATATCTCTTTAAATAAAGGGAGCGATTGGGTGAAATTGATGTTTTGTAAGAACAAAAGCCCATTTTGAATACGTTCCCCTTTTATTTTTTCATTTTTATAGACCAATAATAGGGCTTCGGCAATACTACTAGGCGTAGTTTCTAAATACCTTGTAACCCTATCTTCCATATGCATTGCCTTTGCAAACGAATCCTGCGCTATTACAGATACACCTGCTTTAGCAGCTTCCAATGCCAGTAATTGATTGGGGGCACTATCACCCAATAAAACGGTAGCATAGGCACTAGAAACCAACTGATACCAGTTATGTACGGTGAGGCCGGCCGGAACAACAATGACATCTGCCCTATACTTATAAGTGCGCAATTTTTCTTCTAAAAATGACCGTTGTATCCCATTTGATGGAACCAACAACAGTTTCATATTACTCTGCTGCCACTTCTTAAATTGAGAAAACGCCTGTAACAGTTCAATACTGCTTTTATCTTCGTTCGCCACAGATAAAAAGTATTCGGTACCACCAGCATGTGTGCCCTTATACATCTGCTGCAAATTATAATCGATGGGATAAATTTCGGAAGAAGGCCCCATTGAAATAGTTGCAATACTTTCTTTTGAAATGCCAAATTGCGCTTCTAATTGTTTTGCAGCCTGGTTTTCTAGAACAAGCCACTGCTTTACTTTATGTACGTTCTTTTTAAAAAAATAGCGTTGCAACTTGGTTAAGTTGTCTTCAAATAAACATATTTGAGGGATGTTGGTACGCACCGAATGCCTGCCACTCAATTGCAGCCACAGAGCGGGTTGCAAGGGTGCTAGCAGTTTTGGCGCCGTTAGTTCGTACCATATCTTTTCTGATAAAAGCCTGTTACGATCGTATTTTGTTTTGATCCAACTACAATTTGGCGCACCTACAAAACTGGTAGGTTGCGCGGTATCAGAAAGCAAAACAAATTGATGTTCCGGATGGGCATGAATTTCACCTTCTAGCCATTTCCAAATGAAACGACCAACGCTCGAAAAATTGGTATCACGGATACCCACTATAGTGACTGCGATTTTCATTGGTTGCAAAGATACTTACATCTTTTCCACGGAGGCACATTAGGGTGCTACAAGGCTAAATACTTATCATACTTTTACAACATGCAACCTAAACTGCAACAGTTAGATTTATTTGGCGGCCCTGCTCTAGATATTGGCGGGGTTAAAGAAAAAAAGAAGGCCAAAACAAAGGCCGTTCCTGAGGCCGCTTCGATTGTGGAAACGCCGGTTCCTGCTCCACCTACTGCAGTTGTCAGTATTGAAGAACCTGAAATTGTAGCAGCAATTGATGAAGCCCCATTTGTTAC
>JBEGUD010000102.1:0-2659 GCA_041179065.1 Bacteroidota bacterium
AGTAAACGAGTGGGTTAAACAGGCCATTCTAATGTATTTTGGTATTCAGCAAATGCAAACATGGGAGCTCCCTCCTTTTGAGTTTTACGATAAAATGTTATTAAAAAGTAACTACAAGGAACTTGGTGTAAGAGCCGTTCCTCCAGCTGTGGCGCGTTACGGTGCATACATCGCTAGCTCTGTGGTGTTAATGCCTAGTTATGTAAACATTGGCGCTTACGTTGATGCGGGTACCATGGTTGATACCTGGGCTACAGTAGGTAGTTGCGCACAAATTGGAAAAGGCGTACACCTCAGTGGTGGCGTGGGTATTGGCGGTGTATTAGAGCCACTACAAGCAAGTCCTGTAATTATCGAAGACGGTTGTTTTTTAGGTAGCAGAAGTATTGTAGTAGAAGGTGTTATTGTAGAAAAAGAAGCAGTACTAGGTGCCAATGTGGTACTCACACAATCAACAAAAATTATTGACGTAAGCGGTTCTACTCCGGTAGAATATACAGGACGTGTACCAGCAAGATCGGTAGTGATTCCGGGTACTACTACTAAAAAGTTTAACGCTGGAGAGTATCAAGTAAACTGTGCTTTAATTATTGGTCAGCGTAAAGCAAGTACCGATTTAAAAACAAGTTTAAACGATGCACTTCGTGATTTTAATGTAAGTGTGTAACACGCTAATTGCGTTCGCGCAAAATTTTTAGATCACCATTAAGCTGCAACCGCGTAGGGCCGAATGATCCATTCGGCCAAAAACTTCAAAGCTGCCATCTGCGTAAACGGCGCCCACATCTTCTGTGGCAATAAACGAGCAGCTATGGATATTAGCGAGGTCAATTACTTGTAAAGTACCTCTCCCACTGGTTTTCACGGTTAGAGGATCTTCTTCTTCGGTGACAAGCACGCGCATCCATGGTGGGCATTTGTAAATACCATTTCCAGTGGCGTAAGCTTGTGATAATAATTCGGTCATGCCATATTCTCCATGAATGGTAGATACCTGAAAAGCATGCATTAATGTTTCGTGCACTTCCGCTCTGGTTAGTTCTTTACGTCTACCTTTCATACCACCAGTTTCTAAAATTGTGGTGTGCTGTAAAGGCATCTGATATTGCGCGGCAAAATCTAAAAGCGCAAACGTAACACCTATCAACAATGTTTTTTGCCCCGCAGCTTCATTGGCTTTTAATGTTTTTGCTAGTGCCTCATGATTGTATAAATAAAAGCCACTGTGCGCATTGTTCGATGCTTGAATCAAATGCTCCACCATATATACTAGCGACGAATGTGGACGCTCTAAATAAGCTGGCAAGAGCCCAATAATACACCAGTTGGTAACCGGCCCATACACCTGTTCAAAAGCGGTTATAAAACTGCGCTGATAAACGGCTTCTTCTTTGAGATAATGTTTGCTTTGCTCCGTTCCGGTGGTTCCACTGCTTTCAAAAAAAAGAGCAGGCTCGTAATTTCCGGTTTGCACCGTTTCGGTTTTAAAAAAACCAATGGGCATGGCCGGAATGCTCGTATAATGCTCAAATAAAGGCAGGCCCGCTGCATTTTTAGGATGATGCGCCGGAATAATAAGATCACACCAACGCCTGTACACCGCATTACCAGTATACTGATACGCAAAGAGGTCTAGTGCTCCTTGGTTAAACAAACCAGGCTCCGAAGAGAAAATATTGTTAACATCTATGGGCAACACAGCAAATGATTGGTTTGTTTTACTAAATTTGAGTAGAAACCTACACGAATGAAGGCAAAATTATTGATATTAACGGCAATTATTGTAACCATATTTGCTTGCAATAAAGATACCTATACCACAAAACCCCAGCTCACTTTTAAGTCGGTGAATGGAAAGGTTTTTTCGGGCGCCTCTGCCATCATTTTTTCATTGGAATTTACAGATGCCGAAGGCGATATTTCAGATAGCATTTGGGTGCAAAAAGTAACCAAAACAAAAGGTTGTAATAATTTTAGCGACCGTGTAAAAATCCCAGCCTTCACAGCTACGCCTAATTTAAAAGGCATTTTTGAAGTAGGCTATAATACTGGATTTATTCCGGGTAGCATTTATACCGTTATTCCTAAATGCGGCAAAAGCGATACTTGTTATTTTAGATTTTGGGCTTCTGATAAAGCAAAAAATAAAAGTGACACCGTAGTATCTTCTGACATCATTATCGTGAATTAAAGGTGAGCCGGGATACATTGACTTGGTGGCGTATTTTTTTTGAACATCGTTTTACTTCATTTTTCTTTGGCAATTATTTTTATGCAGTATGCATAGCATCCCTTTGTATAGCTAGCTTTGCGCAGTTAGGCCACCAACATATTCCTATTTTATTTGTAGCACTTGCTGCTGCTGCAACCGTTTATTATTACAATCACTCCTACCTGTTAGAAAGTATTGATGACGCCCCTAACCAAAGAACTATTTGGGTGCGGGAACATGCGGGGCGTATCAAAAAAATACAGAAGCTTCTATTCGCTTTTTTAGTGGCGGGTGGCAGTTACGAATTGTATACATCATATCCGGGTATCCATTTAATGGAGGTCGATGATATTTTATATTGCTGCCTAATTGGCCTTGGATCTTTTTTATATTATTTTGATACCAAAAAGTATCCCTTTATCAACCTACGATCGTATGGCTTACTAA
>JBEGUD010000103.1:0-7218 GCA_041179065.1 Bacteroidota bacterium
CAAATTCAGGGAATTTTGTACGTACAGCACTGGCAACAAAATCTTACACAGATGGCACTATAGTTACCACCACAACCACCGATACTTTATATGCGAACGCGTCACAAACAACTGTAAAGCCGGTTGTTAAAATAAGTAAAGTACTAGCAAATGGCGTGTATTGGAAGATGGTTTTGATCGTATTTATCATGATTGTGTATGTGACCATGGTATACGGTCCGATCGCAGCATTTTTAGTAGAATTATTCCCTACAAAAATTAGGTATACGTCCATGTCGTTACCGTATCATATTGGCAATGGTGTGTTTGGTGGCCTAACACCTTTTATTGCAACACTATTAACAACCATGTATACAGCAGATGCGCTTGCAGGACTTCAGTATCCCATTATTGTTGCAGCTGTATCTGTGATTATTGGAACCTTGTATCTCGACTCAAAAATTAATACCAAACACGATTAAAATACTTGTCATGAATCAAATAAAAAAACTAGCTGGCATCATATGGTTATTATTAGGTCCTGCAAGCATTTATTTTATTGTGCGCGCTTCGGCCCATGAAATTGCTACCAAGCCAGGCATCGATACCGTTATACAATGGGGTGTTTTTGTAGTGATATTTATTCCAATCGCCATTGGTATGAGTATTTTTGGATTTTATGCCATCAAAGGAGAATACAATCATTGATTTTATCGTTTGTTTAGGAAATTGAAGCGGCCCGCTCATAAAGGAATTGATATCTTTGTAATATGTCTATCGAAGTAAAAGAGGTAAGTAAAAACTACGGTACGCAAAAAGCGGTTCAATCTATCAGCTTTTCTGTGGCTGCAGGTTCGGTGGTTGGTTTTTTAGGCCCCAATGGAGCTGGTAAAAGCACTACTTTAAAAATGATAGCAGGCTATTTAACGCCAGATGCTGGTTCGATTGTGGTCCATGGAATCGATGTTGTTAAAGATCCAATTACCGCAAAAAAACATATAGGCTATTTAGCAGAAGCCAATCCGCTTTACTTTGACATTTACGTGAAAGAATACCTTTCTTTCATCGGAAAAGCGCACACGCTCACGGAGGTGTCAAATGCCGTGGCAAATTGTATTGAACTTACCGGCCTGGGCGCCGAGTCGCATAAAAAAATTGGACAGCTCTCAAAAGGCTACAAACAGCGTGTAGGACTTGCCGCGGCGCTCATACATAACCCACAGGTCTTATTGTTAGACGAGCCTACATCAGGCCTTGATCCCAACCAAATTATTGAAATCAGAAACGTAATTAAAGATCAGGGGCAGGTTAAAACAGTGCTCTTTTCGTCGCATATACTCCAAGAAGTGGAAGCCATTTGTGAGCGCGCCCTCATTTTATCAAAAGGTCAAATTGTAGCCAACGATTTACTCTCTAATCTTCTACACAATAAGAGTCAGAGCCTAGAATCTGTATTTAGATCCCTAACAAGTGGTCTAGAAACGCCTATAATTACTTAAATTGCATCCTCAATACCCATCTAATCAATCATAAAATAAGCAATCGAATATGAGTTACATTATTGAAGTACATGCCCGTCAAATTTTAGATAGTCGAGGCAATCCTACCGTAGAAGTTGATGTATTAACAGATGATGGCGCTATGGGACGCGCGGCAGTACCAAGTGGCGCAAGCACTGGTATACATGAAGCAGTAGAGCTTCGTGACAACGACAAGAAAAAATATGTAGGCAAGGGTGTATTAAAAGCAGTAAAAAATGTAAATACATTAATATCTGATGCCATTGTTGGATTTGATATTACACAACAAGCAGCAATCGACGAAGCGCTTATTGCACTTGACGGTACAGCAAACAAAAGTAAGCTAGGTGCTAACGCAATGTTAGCTGTTAGTATGGCTGTTGCAAAAGCAGCAGCAGAAGAAGCGGCACTTCCTCTCTTCAGATATATTGGCGGTACCAATGCAAAAACATTGCCAATCCCAATGATGAATATTTTAAATGGTGGTGCACACGCTGATAACAAAATTGATTTCCAAGAATTCATGATCATGCCTGTAGGTGCTTCATCTTTTAGCGAAGGCTTAAGATGGGGTGTTGAAATTTTTCACACTTTAAAATCAGTGTTAAAGAAAAAAGGATACAGCACCAACGTTGGTGACGAAGGTGGTTTTGCGCCAAACATTCAAAGCAATGAAGAAGCGATTGAAACCGTATTGTCTGCTATTAGTGCAGCAGGCTATAAAACAGGTTCTCAAATTGTGATTGCCATGGACGCTGCAAACAGTGAATTATGGGATGCCAAGAAAAAGAAATACGTTTTCCATAAGAGTGATGGTAAAGTAATGAGCAGCGATGAGCTAGTTAAGTACTGGGAAAAATGGGTAAAACAATATCCAATTGCTTCTATCGAAGATGGTATGGCAGAAGACGATTGGAATGGCTGGAAAGCCCTTACACAAGCGGTTGGCAGCAAATGTCAATTGGTAGGTGATGATTTATTTGTTACCAACGTAGACCGTTTACAAATGGGTATCGATAAAAAAATCGCTAACGGATTACTTGTAAAAGTAAATCAGATTGGTACTTTAACGGAAACGATTAATGCAGTTACCCTTGCACAACACAATGGCTACAATACCGTAATGAGTCATAGAAGTGGTGAGACAGAAGACACGACTATTGCTGATTTAGCAGTAGCCCTAAACTGTGGTCAGATTAAAACAGGTTCTGCTTCAAGAACAGATCGTATTGCAAAATACAATCAGTTAATTCGTATCGAAGAAATGCTTGGATCAACTGCCATTTATCCTAAAGGAAAAATTAAGTTCGGTACAAAATAAATTTTTTTATAGTGAAGAAAGTAACATCCATACTTACCAATAAATACCTCCTAGCAGGCTTATTTTTTATTGTATGGATGTTATTTTTTGATCAACGTAATTATTTTCAGCAAAAGGAAACGATGGCTGAATTAGACAAGTTGGAAACTAAAAAAAAGTATTACCAAGAGCAAATTGAAAAAGCCAAAGCCGAACTTACCGATTTGCAAAATGACCCTGCGGCCCTCGAAAAATTTGCCCGTGAGCGTTACCTCATGAAGCGTGACGGAGAAGACGTTTACATTATTGAAGATTCTTTGGCTACCACAAAATAAAGCAGGCCCTATCTCGTTTATAAGGGGTATGGAACCGTTTAAAGAAGAAGATTTATTGTTGTACCTATATAAGGAATGCCCAAAAGCTACTTCTGATGCTATCCATACTGCTTTAGAAGAAGGTTCTTACGAACTCGAAGAACAGCTAAAAACCCTTCGCCGTTCCATTGCCCAGTTAAATGCATTGGAACTTAAAAGACCTTCACTTTTCTCTTTAAAAGAAATCAAAAATTATTCTCAAAAGGCAGCGGATTAGTTTATTCCATGACTAAAAAAGAAAGATACGCCGGTGTCATAGCTTATTTTGAAGCACAGGTTCCAATTGCCGAAACCGAGCTTATTTACAATAATCCTTTTGAATTACTGGTGGCCGTTATTTTATCTGCGCAGTGCACTGATAAACGCGTGAATCTTACAACCCCTTCTATTTTTGCAAAATTTCCTACACCACAAAAAATGGCAAAGGCGAGTTTTGACGATATGTTTACCCTCATCAAAAGCATTTCCTATCCGAGTAATAAGTCTAAACATTTAATAGGCATGGCAGGTTTGCTACTGTCTAAATTTGGAGGAGAAGTGCCCATGACGGTAGACGAACTTGTGGAGCTTCCGGGCGTAGGTCGTAAAACGGCTAATGTGATTACTAGTGTGATTGACCAGCAGCCTAATATGGCTGTAGATACCCATGTGTTTAGGGTGAGTAAAAGACTGGGATTGGTGGCACAAAAAGCAAGCACGCCACTAGCTGTAGAAAAAGAATTGATTAAAAACATCCCTTCGGAACTGGTACATAAAGCGCACCACTGGCTTATTTTACATGGCAGGTATACATGTCTGGCACGAAGCCCAAAATGTGACAGCTGTGGGTTGCAAGCAAACTGTAGGTATTACAATACCAAAGTGTTAAAAGTCAAATCCTAAAGAGAAGTAATACATAGGTTTTCCTTTAAATACACCCTTCATTGGCCAAGCGGCGTCTAGCTTCATAAAGTAGCCTAGTAATGTACTTCTAACACCAAATCCGTAACCACCTGCAAAGGGTCCAAGACCACCAGCATCTAGTTTTACAACCACCGGAGAGTTGGCATCGCTAATTACATCACCCGGACGTTTAATGCCGTTGTATTTGCCGTTCCAGGCAGTACCTAAATCTAAAAATTGTGTGATTTGAAAATTACGTAAAAAGGCATTGTTGATAGGCCTGTTAAAAATAGTTGCAAATAGAGGAAGTCTAAATTCAGAATTGATCACAAACGCATTGTTGCCGTTTGCAATATTTTGTTGGTAGCCTCTCATATTTACAGCTAAAGATTGGAAGGCATAGCTCTGATCCTGTGCAGGGAAATTTTGGCCATTAAACTTTGGATTGATCCAACTATCAACACCCCCTAGGTAGTAAATAATTTTTTGTCCGCCCCACGAAAAATCTGCGGCAGCTCTACCGGCCCAAATAAAGTTTCTATAAATTTTGTAGTAGTAGCGTGCGTCGAAACCTAGGTTAAGCGTAGCCTTGCCATTGTTCATTTCTGTTTTAAGGCTTGGCATATTGATATCAAAGAATACTTTATAACGAAGGCCATTCCAAATATTTTGTGTTGGATTGATGGTATTATCATGCACATACTCGATGCGTGATACCATAAATTTACTAACCGTGTCAGGATAGGCAAGTGCACCTGGATCAGGATAGCCCACGCTGTTGTCATATGATTTTAAAATACCCCTATCTATACGTAGGCCAAAAGTGGCGCGTAAACTTTTTACTTCATTAAAAGGATACGCAACATTACCTTGGTATAAATTGGTAATAAGCATATTGGTAAATGGAGAATTAAAGTAGTTTGTTACATTGCTTCTATAATAGGTAAAGCCCCAATCCAATCTCTTTTTAAAATTTTGGTAGCTAAAAATAATATCCTTGTCTTTTAGGTCGGTACCAAAACGAATACCGCCCATAAATTTTTGATCCTCTAGTAAATCAGAAGTACCAATTTTTAAATTAAAGTTGAAATTGTTTCCGTTGTTTAATTGGATAGGACCTGCGCCGCCAGCATAGGGCTGGTATCTATTGAGTAGTAGATTATTTGAAAAACCACTTAAAATATAATCACTACTAAATTTAAGTCGGTAATCATAGAGTTTGGAATCGCTTAAAATATTTTTTGCTTTTGCAGTTAATAGGTCAGCTCTTTTTACAGAAAAACTATCTGTGGGTTCATCCGAAAATTCTGATTGAAAAAGATTGGCCATCGCAGAAGTGTCCTTGGATTTTTTATACACGATTGCGTTGCCTTCCTCGGCTCTTATGTCATCCATTACTTTTTTCATAAAAGTAGTGGGTCTAATATTCAGGTTTCTCTTTTTAAGTGCGATAGAGTCTACGCGTAATTTGTATAAAAATTTATAATCGCCTTCACGCCTTACTTCACTTACTTGCCCCTTGTCACCCGCTATTCTGGTTTCCAATAATGAACTTTGGTAATTGGTAATTGGGAAAGTATAGGTAGAGTCTTTGTATACCTGAAAAAAACTAATGCTGTCTGGCTTTTCTTTTTGCCATGCATTTAGGGTAGAGTCAATTTCTTTTGGTGATGCGTTACGAAGCATATCATCACCAATATGATAGAGTGTATCTAGTCCATTTCTTTGTGTTGCAAAAAATCCAGCCCATCTATTACCTACACCATTTTCATCCGCTACAAACGTAAAGTGGTTGGTATTGTATCCCATTGGGTAGCTGGCATTTCCGTATTTTAAATTGGTAAGCTGCGTGATTTGTTTGTTTTTGCTGCTATTTAAATAGTCCACCATAAATACATTAAAACGATACCTGCTAGGTATGGCAGTATCTGCACTTGGAGCGTATGGACTTGGTCTGTTTGATGAAAATAGGATGCCAGATTTATTCGGAAAAGAAACAAAACTTGGATGTAAATCGTCGTATACATCGTCTGTAAACTGTGTTAATTGGTTTTCTTCAATTTTATAGGTGTAAATGTCTGTGTGGCCGCTTTTAGCAGCACTCATTACTACGTTATTGCCGTCTAGCATAAACGATGCATCTAAAATTTGATCGATTCCGGCAATTTTTTGTTTGAATCTTTTAATGCGTGTAACCACGTCATAAACAAACATTTTTATTGTATTTTCTTCGGAATAAATCACGAGTAATTTAGTGCCTTTGTTATCCCAAGCCATAATGGGATAGTTAGGGTTAATATCCCCTTGGTTGGTTCTAACCCCCGATTTTAAAAGTACGCGACCATCGTAAAAATTTTCCATGAGCTTAACACTGTAAATGCCTCTGTTAAATTCTACAACTGCATAATTGTTGCTTTTTGGATTTGGGTTGGCCTGAAACCTGAAATAATCTTTTTTAGAAACGTCTTCCGAAATATTTAATTGACCTTTTGGTGAATTCTTTCTTTGACGAATATCTTTCGCATATTTATCCTGTTCATATTCCATGAATTCAGATAATACCTCTTTAAATTTCTTTTTACAAACCTTTAAGAAAGCGCTGTTTAAGTTTTTATAAATCCGAGCTAAATAGAGTAGGTATGTGATGTTTTCTTTTCTATACTTTACACCTATATAATGCCAAAAAGCATGGCCCGCAAGTGTTGGCTTGTCAAATGCAAATTGATAAAAAGTATTGTACCTGCCACTCAACATAGCGCTCTTAAGTGCGTCGTCTTTTTCTACACTCCAGTTTTCGGCAGCATACATTACATAGCCATCTAGCATCCATTTTGGTAAATCAAGTAGTGCTTGATTGCTAGCAAATTCTCCAATGTCTTCACCAAATAGTATATTGTCTGATAATACTTTTGCAATACCTTCTTTAATTTGTTTTTTCAAATTATTATGGTTGCCATCAAAGTACACTACAATTTTATTGTTTACAAGTTTGGTTAAACCACCCGCACTTTGCCAATCTGATCCAAGTCCAATATTGCTACTCTTGTAATCTTCATAATTACTGTACACGATGATATTGGCTCTACGCTGTAATGAATATTCTACAAAATTTTCGATGCCGCCTAATTCCTGCTCTGCCACCTGTGCCACAAACTTGCCAAGT
>JBEGUD010000104.1:0-3776 GCA_041179065.1 Bacteroidota bacterium
ATTTTATACTGCAGTTACGTATACATCGTACTGGAGCACCTCAAATTACCTATCGAATGGGGCTGGATGAGTGAAGTGATATACTGGGTTACCCTATTTATCCCTTCCTTTATTTACATGAAAAGTGGCAGGTGGAAAAAACTAACCAAGTACTAGTTTGTCCACTAAATCGATGTAGGCTTTCATGGCATCATCTTTAGACATACCTGCTAATTTTTCCCAGGCATTGTATTTAAACAGAGCAACAAAATCAAAAGCATTTTCTGGTTTATTGGCTTCTGTGGCGTCACCAATGGTTCCTTGTTTATATAATGAATACAAAGAAAGAAGTGTTTCGTTATCCGGCTTTTCCGTTAATGTTTTTGTTTTTGCAAAAGCCGCTTCAAATTGTTCTTGTAATTCCATGGTATAAAATTTATTGCGCAGCTGCAAGCATTTGAGCACCGGCTGCTTTAAGTGAAATATCTTCTGTTTTTCTAGTGGGAAGTTTTACCATTTTAGTAAGTACTTCTATCACTTTAGTAGGCTGATGTAACTGATTGTAAATTTTAGCTAGTTCTAAATACGTATTTACAAAATAAGGATCCTGGGTTCTTGCTTTTTCTAAATACACCACCGCACTATCTATACTTCCTTCAGGTAAACCTCCATACATAAGTTTTACAGCTGCCTTTTTAACAAGGTTTAAATTAGCCATTTCCATATGCCACTTACCTACTGTAAAATTTGCTTTAGCATGACCTGGATTAATCGCAAGGGCTTCGTCGGCATATATTTTTGAATTACGCACGCACTCAATTAATTTTTTATTGTCGGGTTGAATCTCAGAAAGCTTTGCCTGTGTTAATGCCATTACATAAGCAGCTTCTGCATTTTTAGGATAAGAAGCGTAAGCTCTTACCGCATAGGCACCAGCCGATGATAAAAACAATTGTTTTGATTTGGGATCCTTTTCGTTAAAGCCAGCAAGCATGGTAGAAAGTTCAGCTGCTTTTACAAGTGCGGTAATATTTGTTGGCTCTTGACTTAATACGAGTTTGTATTTTTCTAATGACTCAATTTCTTTTTGCTGACGCTCAAGTTGTAACCCTTCTTTTAATAATGTTGCAACATCCTGTGCCTGCGCGTTATTTATAAATGCACCAATACATATGGCTAACAAAAAGATTATTTTTTTCATGGCTACAAATCTTTACGGTTCATGGTTAACCCAACGGCTACAGAACCTACCATGCCGGAAATGGGTGGTACCATTTTTTGAATTTGAATAGAAATATCCTGCGCAGTCGTAAACTTTTCAAAAACGGATATGCAAAAATTAGCAGCAAGGGTTTCTAGCAATGGAGTAGCTACTTGCATATGACTTTGCAAAATTTGAAATACAGCACCGTAATCGATGGTGTCAGACAAGTTTGTAATAGGAAAATGTGCTGGCGTGTAAACAACCGTTACATTAATCTTAAAAGTATTGCCTACTAATTTTTCCTCTTCAAATAACCCATGATAACCATGCAGTAAAATATCAACTAGATGTATGGTTTGGGTCATAGAAAAAAATTAAGCCAATCCTTCTGAAGTTAAATAACGTTCTGCGTCTAGTGCGGCCATGCAACCACTACCTGCAGCAGTAACAGCTTGACGGTAGTTTTTATCCTGCACATCACCTGCAGCAAATACACCTGGTACATTAGTTTTGGTTGTACCCGGAATGGTTGTGATATATCCGGTTTCATCCATGTTAATGTAGTCTTTAAATATTTTGCTGTTAGGCTCGTGACCAATGGCAACAAAAAATCCGGAGATTGGAATTTCCTGTGTGTCGCCGGTTTTATTATTTTTTATGCGAACTGCTTCTACTTTTTGCGCACCTAAAATTTCGTCGGTATCGGTATTCCAGTATACTTTAATATTTGGCGTATTTAATACGCGGTCTTGCATTACTTTACTTGCACGCATTTGCTCTTTTCTAACAAACATGTGAACCGTTGTACATAGTTTAGATAAATACACTGCTTCTTCTGCAGCAGTATCGCCGGCACCTACAATAGCCACTTCTTTTCCTTTAAAGAAAAATCCATCACACACAGCGCAAGCACTTACACCAAAACCATTAAGACGTTGTTCGCTTTCGATGCCTAACCATTTAGCAGAAGCACCTGTAGAAATAATTACCGTATCTGCGGCAATCCATTTTTCTTCATCAATTTCTACTAAAAAAGGACGTTTGCTAAAATCTACCTTAGTAGCCATTCCATATCTAATGTCGGCACCCATTCTTTTGGCTTGCGCCTCAAAATGCACCATCATTTCAGGTCCTTGAATACCGTCTGGATAACCCGGATAATTTTCTACTTCGGTAGTAATGGTTAATTGACCACCTGGTTGAATACCTTGGTATAAAACGGGTTTCATATTGGCGCGTGCAGCATAAATAGCAGCAGTATAACCCGCAGGGCCAGAACCAATAATGAGAACGTGTACTTTTTCTGAAATTTCTTGTGACATATACTTCTATTTTACAAAAAAGCCCCAACAATAATTACTTGCAGGGGCTTTTCATTTATTATTTTTAATTAGCCCAAATAAGCTTTTAATGCATTGCTATAACGCGCTTTTTGCAAACGTTTAATAGCACGCTCTTTAATTTGTCTAATACGTTCTTTGGTTAAATCATATTTCATACCAATTTGCTCAATGGTTACACCATTTTCGCCATCTAGTCCAAAATAAGCATTTACAATTTCTGCTTCACGTGGGCTCAACGATTTTAAAACGCGTCTGATTTCTTCACGTAAAGAATCTTTCATAACGTCTTCATCGGTATCATCAGAACCCTCTAATAAATCACCCATCGCAACATCTTCTGCTTCGTGAACCGGAGCATCAAGTGATGTGTGACGTGTATTAGATTGGAAAATGTTATTGATTTCTGTTTCAGACATTTCTAAGATTTCTGCTAACTCCTCGGTAGAAGGTTCACGCTCATGCTCTTGTTCAAATGCCATATAGGCTTTGTTAGCCTTGTTATAGGTACCAATTTTATTTTGAGGTAAACGCACCAAACGACCTTGCTCTGCTAATGCTTGCAAAATAGATTGACGAATCCACCATACCGCATAAGAAATGAATTTGAAACCTTTTGTTTCATCAAAACGTTGCGCTGCTTTTATAAGACCTAGATTTCCTTCATTGATTAAATCAGATAAAGACAAACCTTGGTGTTGATATTGTTTAGCTACCGAAACCACGAAACGTAAATTGGCTTGAACCAATTTATCTAGTGCACGTTGATCCCCCATTTTAATGCGTTGCGCCAAAGTAGTTTCCTCTTCTGGCGTAATCATTGAAATTTTAGAAATTTCCTGAAGGTATTTTTCAACTGCTTGGGAGTCACGGTTGGTAATCTGTGTAGCGATTTTGAGCTGCCTCATGCTGTCTTACAATTAGTTCTTTGAATAGCTTATAAAGTGTGCGAAGATACAAAATTGGGCTACAAAAACCGCATAAAATGTCGATTTTATTACGATTTGGAATCTTATCTTCGCAGCCATGATAGACTTTAGGTCCGATACTGTAACAAAACCTAGCCCAAAAATGTTGGCAGCCATGTCTGGCGCCCCTGTTGGAGACGATGTTTTTGGCGAAGATCCTACTGTAAATGCACTCGAAAAACTAGCATCTAACATGTTTGGCATGGAAGCAGCCCTCTTTTGTCCGAGCGGCACCATGACCAATCAGTTAGCGATTAAATGTCATACAAATGCTGGAGATGAGGT
>JBEGUD010000105.1:0-3432 GCA_041179065.1 Bacteroidota bacterium
GCCACCTACCGAAAATGATTATTACGATCCAACACCAGAAAAGCAACAGCCAATTACGGTGGGTCCAAAAATTGGAAGAAACGATCCTTGTCCTTGCGGTAGTGGTAAAAAATACAAGGCATGTCACGGAAGAGACGCCGATTAATTTAATTTTTGATTGATGCCATTAAACGCTTACATCGACCATACCATTTTAAAGCCTACAACACTGGTTGCAGATATAGAAAAATTATGCGCCGAAGCGGTTGAGTATGGTTTTGCGGCAGTATGTGTGCCTCCTAATTTTGTTAAAACAGCTAAGGCCTTGGTAGCAGGATCTACTGTTAAAGTGGCTACTGTTATTGGTTTTCCATTTGGATATAGTGCGGTAGAATCTAAAATTGCTGAAATTATTTTAGCAGTAGTGGATGGTGCTGATGAGTTAGACGTTGTTGCAAATATTAGCGCTATTAAAAATGCCGATTGGGCCTATCTCGCTAATGAGCTGGGTCATATTTTACCCATTGTTAGAAGTAAAGAAAAAGTAATCAAAGTAATTATTGAATCGGGCATCTTAACAGACGATGAAATTATAAAGTGTTGTGAACTCTATGGAGTAGCAGGTATTGATTATTTAAAAACATCTACGGGATACGCCGAAAAAGGGGCAACCATCGAGGCGGTTCAACTCTTTAAAAAGCATTTACCTTCAAATGTTCAAATTAAAGCCTCTGGCGGCATTAGAGATTACGCATTTGCTAATGCGCTTGTAGCCGCTGGGGCCACAAGGCTGGGCTGCAGTGCAAGTGTAGCGATTGTTACCGGCGCACCTGCCACCGGAAACTATTAAAGTTGTAACTTAGGTAACACTACAAATGATTTGTAATGAAAAATAACCCTGCTTGTTCACTTGCCTTTTTAATCACTGCCCTATTTTTTGCGGTGGGGGCTAGTGCAGCAGATACCATTGTTGTTATCAAAGATCCACGGTTAGATATTTTATCACAAAAGCAGGCCTTAATTAATAAGCGTACGTCGGTACTTACCAGTAATGGAAAAGTAAAAGGATTTAGAATTCAAATCACAAGCACGAGTAGTCGTGATCAAGCTTTTAATGCAAAAGCTGCTGTGCAATCAAGGTTTCCAGATCAAAAAGTATACACCACTTATCAGGCACCTTTATTTAAAGTGCGTGTTGGAGATTTTATAAAAAGAGAAGACGCCGAAAAGTATAGAAAACTAATGCTCGCTATTTTTCCAACTGGTATGTATGTGGTGGAAGATGTAGTAGAAGCAGTATTAGAAGATACCTATCAATAAAATGACAAATTATATATGAGTCAATTACAAGAAAAAATTAAAGCATTGGCAAAAGAATTTGCGCCTGCACAAATTGCAGTGCGCCATCATTTGCATGCAAACCCAGAGTTGAGCTATAAGGAATTTGAAACGGCTAAGTATGTGAAAGCGCAATTATTACAAATGGGACTCGCTTGTGAAGAAAAAGCAACTACCGGACTTGTAGCAGTTATTGAAGGTAAAAACCCTTCGTCCCGAATCATTGCGCTTCGTGCCGATATGGATGCGCTTCCTATACAAGAACAAAACGATCTGCCCTACAAATCAACGGTAGCAGGCGTTATGCATGCCTGTGGTCATGATGTACATACTTCTATATTACTAGGCGCTGCAAAAATTTTGCTTGCTACAAAAGATAGTTGGGAAGGTACTGTAAAATTATTTTTTCAACCCGGCGAAGAAAAAAATCCGGGCGGTGCTAGTTACATGATTAGAGATGGTGCTTTACAAAATCCAGCACCCCAAGCCATTGTTGCATTGCATGTGCATCCAGGACTTGAAACCGGTAAATTAAGTTTTAGAAAAGGAAGGGTCATGGCAAGTGCCGATGAAATTTATATGACCATTAAAGGCCCAGGTGGTCATGCGGCTTCTCCACATTTAGCACCTGACACCATTTTAATTGCATCGCATGTGATTGTAAGTCTACAACAAATTATTTCGCGTAACCGAAATCCTGTTTCTCCATCGGTATTATCAATATGCTCGGTGCAAGGCGGTAATACCACCAATGTAATTCCTTCCGAAGTAAAACTCATGGGAACATTTAGAGCGATGGATGAAACTTGGAGGTATCAAGCACATGAATTAATTACAAAAACAGCAAAAGGTGTTGCTGAGTCGATGGGTGCCACAATTGATGTACTCATTGATGTGGGATATCCAACCGTAGATAATGATCCTGCTTTTACAGAAACAGCTTGGAAATTAGCAGATGATTATATGGGTGCAGAAAATGTACTTGAAACAGAAATGCGCATGGGTGCCGAAGATTTTGGTTATTACACCCAAGTAATTCCTGGTTGCTTTTTTAGGCTAGGTGTTCGTGACGAGGCAGCAGGTATTATTCATAATGTGCATACCCCTCATTTTAATATCGACGAAACTGCCATTGAAATAGGCATGGGTATGATGGCATGGCTTGGCGCAACAGCCCATACATAAGGAATTACGTATTTTAGGCAAACAAGTGTTAGCCTTTAAGAATTAATGGTAAATTTGTTATTCGAACAAAACAATACAAATGGCAAAAAACAATGACCTCCGCAGAGAACAAGCGCTTGAATACCATGCAAGTGGTAGACCAGGTAAAATAGAGGTGGTGCCTACTAAAGAGGCCAAAACCCAACGAGATTTGTCGCTTGCTTATAGCCCGGGGGTAGCAGAGCCTTGTAAGGAAATTCATGAAAATATTGAAGAAGTATATAAGTATACCGCTAAAGGGAATTTAGTAGCTGTAATTACCAACGGAACCGCTGTATTGGGCCTCGGTGATATTGGTCCAGAAGCAAGTAAACCTGTAATGGAAGGAAAGGGTGTACTCTTCAAAATATTTGCAGACATTGATGTGTTTGATATTGAGATCAATGAAAAAGATCCAGAAAAATTTGTACAAATCGTAAAAGCATTAGAGCCCACATTTGGTGGCATCAATCTAGAAGATATTAAAGCGCCCGAATGTTTTTACATTGAGCAGCAGTTAAAAGAGCAAATGAAAATTCCGGTGATGCACGACGATCAGCACGGAACAGCAATCATTAGCGGCGCTGCACTTTTAAATGCATTGGAACTTCAAAAAAAGAAAATTGACCGTGTACGTTTTGTGGTGAACGGAGCTGGTGCCGCAGCTATGGCTTGCGTGCAGTTGTATGTTGCACTCGGTGCACGTTACGAAAACTTTATCATGTTTGATAAAGACGGCGTATTACATGAAGGCCGTACCGATTTAGATGCTACTCGTAAAAAGTTTGCTGTAAAAAAATCAGATAGTACACTCGCCAAAGCAATGCGCGATGCCGATGTTTTTTTAGGGCTTAGTATTGGTGGTGTTGTAACGCAAGACATGGTAAAGTCAATGGCAAAAAATCCAATTGT
>JBEGUD010000106.1:0-4735 GCA_041179065.1 Bacteroidota bacterium
AGGAACCACTTATGAAAATACCGGATTTAAAAGAAGAAGATATTACTTTATTAGAGCGTGAAATAGACGCCATGAATGAAGTACTCGTTCCTATGAAATCATTTATTATTCCGGGTGGTGATGTTGCCGTTTCTCATGCGCACGTTGCTAGATGTATTTGCAGAAGAGCAGAAAGAGGTTGCGTTAATCTTTTAGAAAATGAATTATTTGTAGATCCGTTGGTGATTAAATACCTGAACCGTTTATCGGACTATTTATTTACGCTAGCCCGCTTTATTTCGCACACCAATGGTGCGCAGGAGTTAGCCTGGAAGCCACGCGTATCTTAAGCGATATATCCATCCTTCATATGTACCACACGATCACTCATTTTAGCGAGTGCTTCATTGTGCGTAACAATCAAAAATGTTTGCCCCATTGTTTTTTGTAAATGCAAAAACAGTTCGTGTAATTCCTGAGCATGTTTGCTATCTAAATTTCCGGTAGGCTCGTCTGCAAAAACAATATCGGGATTGTTAATGAGTGCTCTTGCTACAGCAACTCTTTGTTGTTCTCCACCTGATAGTTCTGAGGGTTTGTGTGAGGCCCTGTCTTGTAGCCCAAGTATTTTTAAAAGTTCAAGCGCCCTGGCTTCTAACTCATTTTTATTGGTGCCTGCAATCCATCCTGGAATACATACATTTTCGAGTGCTGTAAACTCCGGTAACAAATGATGAAATTGAAAAACAAAACCAATATGTTTGTTTCTAAATTTTGCAAGTTCCTTTTCTTTTAAAGTGTCTATGCGCTGGTTGTTGATCCAAATTTCACCCGAATTGGCCCTGTCTAAACTGCCCAAAATATGCAGTAAAGTGCTTTTTCCGGCTCCCGATGAGCCAACAATACTTACAATTTCACCCTTATTGACAAAAATATCTACGCCTTTTAGTACCGACAGGTCGTTGTAATTGCGGGTAATATTAGTTGCTTTTAGCATGGATATGAGTGTGTTATACAGGTTTAAAGGCCTTATTGCTCCTACAAACCTACATTAGTACGGGTTAAATTTAGCGAATATTAATAATTTGTTTACAGCTGGTGGGCAACTCCAATTTGGTAATTTGATAGATACGGCTACATTTGCAAAAATATTAAACACTGCATTATGTTTTGGACTTTAGAATTAGCAAGTTATTTAGAAGAGGCTCCTTGGCCTGCTACTAAGGACGAATTGATCGATTATTCTATTCGTAGCGGTGCGCCTATCGAGGTCGTTGAAAACCTTCAAGAACTAGAAGAAGAAGGTGATGTATTTGAAAGTATCGAAGACATTTGGCCTGATTATCCGAGCCAAGACGACTTCATGTTTAACGAAGACGAATACTAGAACGTAGCACATGATACTTGATGAGCTCACGCAACTAAATAAATATGTAAAGGTCCACCCCAGATTTGAGGTGGCCTTTGCTTATATATTAGATACCAATTTTGATACTATGCCAGAAGGCAAGTATGAAGTGGACGGAAAAAATATTATTGCCATTATTGCAGATGGTCCTGGTGTTCCAATTTTAGAATCCTGCGCCAGTTTTGAATGCCACAATACCTACATTGATATTCAAGTTTGTTTGAGTGGTATCGAAACAGTAGGTTGGAAATCACGCAGCACTTGTTTAGAACCAAGAGGCGAATACGATGCAAAAAGCGATGTCTTATTTTTTGAAGACGCCCCCGATCATTTCTTTAAACTACACGCGGGTCAGTTTGGAATATACTTTCCAGACGACGTACATGCACCCATGATTGGTGAAGGAAAAATTAGAAAACTTATTTTAAAAGTTAAAGTAGACTAACTGCTTTTCTTAAACGTAAGTTTAAAATAAAGTAGTACAAGCGATAGGGCTAGCACAATGGCGTTTGCCGCTATAACCGGCCCGCTGCCCGTGCTAATGCCATAGTACAACCATATGATGGTGCTTAGTACTACAATGAGTATCATATAAATACTCAAATCACCAACACTCTTAGTTTTATAAGCCTGCCATACTTGTGGCATAAAAGTGATAGCACTTAAAAAGGCACCGATATATCCAATAAGTTCGTTCATAAATTTTATTTGTGCTTGCGTTAGAATTGTCTCTTCAGAATGATCTATTCTGGCGAATCTTGAATGCCTAACTTTTGCATTACTTCGTTGCTTACACCTGTCATTGAAAAACCACCATCGTGGAATAGGTTTTGCATGGTAACCATACGTGTAAGATCAGAAAATAGTGTAACACAGTAGTTCGCACAATCTTCGGCAGTAGCATTACCAAGTGGTGCTATGGCATTTGAGTAATCGTAAAAATCACCAAAGCCTTTGATACCTGTACCTGCAGTTGTTTTTGTTGCCGATTGAGAAACAGTATTGATACGCACCTTTTTTTCTAAGCCATAATGGTAACCAAAACTACGCGCGATAGATTCAAGCATTGCTTTGATATCTGCCATATCGGTATAGAAAGGGAAGGTTCTTTGTGCAGCCATATAAGAAAGTGCAACAACGCTGCCCCATTCATTAATCGCATCTAATTTTTTTGCTACCGATAACATTTTGTGAAATGACATGGCAGAAACGTCGATGCCTTTCATAAAATAATCGTAGTTAGACTCGGTGTAGGGAACATTTTTTCTGATGTTCACGCTCATACCAATTGAGTGTAGTACAAAATCTATTTTACCACCAAGTACTTCTTGAGACTCGGTAAATAATTTAGTAAGGTCTTCGATACTGGTAGCATCGGCAGGGATAATTTTTGAATTAGTAGCCTCTGCTAATTTATTGATCTCACCCATACGCATAGCGATAGGGGCGTTGGTTAATACAAATGTGGCGCCTTCTGCGTGTGCTTTTTCGGCGACTTTCCAAGCTATAGAATTAGCGTCTAATGCGCCAGTGATAATACCTCTTTTTCCTTTTAATAAGTTGTAAGCCATAGTTTGTTGTTTACGTATCGTAAAAGTAAATAAAATAGATTAAATGACCCTTATTCTTCCACCATTTCTGTGGCAGTAGCTATAGCAGCAGGGGTAGGTTGTTCGCCACTGAGCATTTGAGCAATGGCGTTAATGCGCTCGGCTTTAGTGAGGCGCTTGATATGTGTAGCGATACCGCTCTCTTTGCTTTGCTTGTATACAAAGAAGTGTGCGTTTGCTTTTCCAGCAATTTGAGGTTGGTGTGTGATACAAATTATTTGTCTATTAGCAGCTAAACCCTGCATAATGATACCCACTTGCTTGGCAGCTTCGCCAGAAATACCTGTGTCTATTTCATCAAAAATAAGCGTCGGTAAATTAACCGATGTAGCTACTAATGATTTAATGCAAAGCATGAGCCTACTTAATTCACCACCACTTGCTACTTTTTTGATAGACTCGTATTTGCCACTTTTGTTAGCGTCAAATAAAAATTCAATTTGATCGGTACCAAAAGCGTTAAGGTTTGTGTTTGTAATACTAACCTGAATACTTGCATTGGGCATACCTACTTGTGCAAGTAATGTGTTTACTGATTTTTGTAAAGGAGCCGCCTGTGTTTTACGCGCCGCAGAAATTTTTGTTGCAATATCGGTGGCTGCAGCAAGCGTTTCTTTTTCCTGTTTAGTGTGCGCAGCAATAGCGTCATCAATATTTTGAACGGCTAATAATTTTTGTGCAAGTGACGCCCAAATATCTAAGAGTTCCTGTGTGGTAGTAACGCTATGTTTTTTTAAGAGCTTAAAACCTGCAGCCATACGCTCATTAATGGTATGTAAACGTTCTTCGTTGGTAGAAATGGTGTTTTCTAAACGCGAAAGTTCTGAGGCAATATCTTGAAGTTCTATATGGGTAACTTGTAAACGGTTTATCAGTTCTGAAACGCCCTCATGCACGCTGGTAAAGGGTTGTAGCTGTTGGAGCATTTGCTTTACCACGCTTACCACCGGTGTTTCGGCGTAGGCGAGGGCATGACTGGTGCCAGCAAGCGCCGTTTTTATGCCTTCGGCGTTGTTTAAAAGCACAAGCTCCTGCTCCATTAGTTCTAATTCGTTGGTTTGAAGTTGTAACTCTTCAAATTCATCGAGTAAAAACTGATTGTAATCGGCTTCTTTGGTAAACGCTTCTTTTTGTGCAAGTAGCGCCGCTAACTTTTTTTGTGCCGATAAAAAGGCCTGATAACTATTTGTAAAAGATTGTAATAAATTTTCATTGCCTGCAAGTGCATCAATAACGGTGCGCTGAAAATCAGTGTTGCCTAGTTCGAGTGTATCAAATTGTTGGTGCAAATCTACCAGTAACGACGCAACACCACGCAGCGTTTGTAAACTTGCTGGTGTGTCATTAATAAATGCACGTGATTTACCAGTTGGCGCAATTTCTCTACGTAGCACTAGTTCCGAATGGTCGGTGTCCATATCTTCTTCTAGTGATTGTAAATAGGCAGTAACGGCTTTGTTGTTAGCAATAGAAAAACTGCCTTCAATAAAACATTTTTTGTCTTTGCTTACAAGACTGCTACTATCGGCGCGCTCTCCTAAAATTAAACTTAGGGCACCCATCAAAATACTTTTACCTGCACCTGTTTCGCCGGTAATAATATTAAGCTTATCAGAAAAATCAATTTCGATTTCATCAATGATGGCGTAGTTTTTTATGTGGAGCTTTGTAAGCATAGTTCTAATCTGCTGCAATTTAGGTAAAACAAACTATTTGCAGCGCGCAATACCCGCTTTGG
>JBEGUD010000107.1:0-9570 GCA_041179065.1 Bacteroidota bacterium
TTAAAGCTGCTGGTCTCGTAAAGGATTGACCATAATTTGCTGTGGCATTTTTAAAGCCACCGTGCCAAAGTTCAAACGCACCATTTGCTGTAACGCCAGCACCATAATCAATTCGGTCTCCCATTTTACCCGTAACGTCATAAGAAAAACGTGCTTCTGTCAACTCACTCCACTGGCCATTAGCGCCGTTTTGAATCCACTGGTTTCCAAACAATGCTTTTCTTTCTAGTTGACCATTAATACCTACAAAATTTTCACTAAACGAATATAAATTCCTTAATGGCTTGCCATCTTTTGGCGCCGAAAAACTCGCAATCAATTTCCATCTTTGTTTTTCTGGTACATAAAAATAACCAGCATAAATAGTTGTTTGAGAAGCAGAATCGGTTAATGCAGTTACTAAAAATTTATACGTGGTTTGGGTTTTCCATGGGTAAACAAAGTGGCTATGTCCTCCTGTACCTTCATTTCCAAAATCATTGGTAATTACACTATCTCCTTTTGCAAGTAATACGACTCTATTTTCGGCGCCCACTTTATTTCGGTCTACCGCTTCGTTTCCAGCATCCCACACCGAAAATATAACGCGTCTTTCCTTTTCACTATTTACCTGAATGCCAAAATAACCACGTGCAAAACCACAGGCCATATAATAGGTATGCACCGGATCAAATCCAGCTGGCACGGTTATTTCATTGTAAAACGAAACCGTTTTAACGCTATCAGCAACCGGATATTTTAAATGTACCGATGCTGCATTGCGCCTAGATTTATGGTTATAATGCATTTGCTCCACCGCCGTGCCGCCCAGTAAAATTCCTGCAATAGACGCCTGCATACGCGCCGTATTTTTTGGCACTGATAGTGTAATTTGAACAAAGCCAGTATCAGCTATTAAAACCTTACCTAATTTAACCGTTGTAAATTTACTCTTTGCAGGAAGCACTGCTTTTAATACAGTAGCACCCACACTTACATGAATAGGCAGGGCCCATTTATTTTTAAACTGTAATTGAACACGCAACTCACCCGCCTTTCTAACTTTTACAAAAAAATGAATTTGCTTAGTAGCTCCTATCCAATTGTAATACGTAGGATTTCCTTCTACAAACTCTTCTTCCTCTTCTTCATCTTGCAATGGAAGCCCTGTATGTAGCGGTGTTATGTAAGCTGTAGTTACAGGTACCACACTATCTCGCTGCGCAAAAACGCTAGCACTCAACACTAAAAAAGCAACAACACTAAAAATATTTTTTTTCATAGTCATCTATTTATGTAGCCTCAAACCAAATGGGTTTTGTATTATCAGGCTCTGCATTATAATTAATAAATAATTCGTCACCAGCAGCAACTGGTTTTACCGTTGTAATAGAAATAGTGGCGTTATCAAAATCCATTTCATACACGCAGTTGGCTGCATAGGAATGATTATAAATGGAAAGGTAACCAAGCGCTACACATGCACTCAATAAATCGTCACCCCACTCAAAAATATAATCATACAAAACTGTCTTTTCAAGTTCTGCCCTTTCTGTAGGAGTCACTACCAATACTGGCGAAATTTCTATGGTGGTGCCCACCTCAATACTTTCAGTGGCAAACACACCCCTTCCGCGCTGATCCGATGGTGCAATGGTTAAAATGGGTAATATCATATAAATCAATGTCAGATATGAAGATACAGCCTCTTTTCATATCATTTAATATGGACGATTCACAAATGATGACTAAATTGCGCCCATGTCTTTGGAGCTAGACCAATTAAATATCATTGAACAGTTTGAACTGCTCATTGCTAAAGAAGATAAACTAGAAATTAAAGAGTTTCTAGATGATCAAAATATTAGCGATGTGGCGGAGCTTATCAATGAATTTCCAGAGTATGAAGCCCAAATTATTGCCAACATGGCTATTCATAGGGCGGCTAGCGTATTCAAAATTTTGGATATTGCCCAGCAAAAAGACATTGTAAAGGAACTGCCTTCTTCCAAAACTGCCGAGTTATTAAATGAACTCCCTGCCGATGATAGAACCGACTTTTTGGAGGAACTTCCTAAAGCAGCCATTCGTGATTTAATTAAATTACTCGATCCCGAAGAAAGAAAAATTACCCTAGCTATGCTTGGTTACCCCGAGGATAGTGTGGGCCGTTTAATGACCCCCGACTATGTGTATGTATATGCGCACAACACGGTAACTGAGGTATTTGATACCATCCGAAAGTTTGGTAAAAATTCTGAAACCATCGATGTTATTTATATCATTGATCAAAAGGGAGAACTGGTAGATGACATCAGAATTAGAGACGTTATATTAGCAGCACCGGGTAAAAGAGTGGATGAAATTATTGATGGTCGAATTGTTTCCTTAAATGTGCATGACGATCAGGAGCACGCCAATCAGGTGTTTAAAATGAACAACCGCGTGGCACTTCCGGTGGTGGATGATAATAATATTTTATTAGGCATTGTAACCATCGATGATATGCTTTGGGTAGCCAATGAGGAGTTTAGCGAAGACATGCAAAAAATGGGTGGTACCGAAGCCTTAAACGAACCTTATTTAGATATTCCATTATTCAAACTCTTCAAAAAAAGAGTAGGCTGGTTGGTGATTTTATTTATTGGAGAAATGCTCACGGCTACTGCCATGGGTTATTTCCAAGATGAAATTGCAAAAGCCATTGTGCTTGCATTATTTGTACCACTTATTATTTCTAGTGGGGGTAATAGTGGATCACAAGCTTCTACCCTCATTATTCAGGCCATGGCTGTTGGTGAAATCACCATTCAAGATTGGTGGCGCGTGCTACGCCGTGAAATTACCAGCGGCATGTTACTTGGCACCGTACTTGGTATCATTGGTTTTATACGTGTTGGCGTATGGCATTCTATCTTCCCCAATATTTATGGTGAACACTGGATGATGATTGGATTTACCGTAGGATTTTCGTTAATCGGCGTTGTACTATGGGGCACTTTATCAGGTTCTATGCTACCCATCTTTTTAAAGCGTTTAGGATTTGACCCTGCCGTTTCTTCGGCACCATTTGTTGCTACACTTGTAGATGTAACCGGGCTCATTATCTACTTTAGTTTTGCCTATTTATTCTTACAAGGACTACTCCTTTAACGAATTAGAATTTAAGTCCAATACCAAGTTGCAAAGAAGCGGTTTTCCATGTTTCTTGGTCATCAATGGCATTAATATTTTGTAAGCCTGCAACGTACCTACCATAAATTCTGAAAGAACTTAAGTTTAATTGCGCACCAACTACTGCAGATATATCGCCTGTCTTAAAAGCGTTTTGTGCATTGGTTAATACATTTTTATCTTGGCCAATGAGTATGCCATATTGAGGACCTGCATTAAACGTAATGAGCTTACCTAAATTAAGGCGGAGTAAAATAGGGATGCTTAAATAATTAAGTCTTGTATAGGCATTGTCAATTAAAAAAGCCTGACTAAATCTTGAATTATATAAAGTAGAAAAACTAGAACGTTTGGTCATGGTTTGACTGTACAATAGTTCTGGTTGAATACCAATAAATTTATTGATGTCTATTTCTGCAAAAGCACCAGCCATATAACCCATATCAAATGCATCGTTAAAAGATTGGCCATTTACCCTGTTTAAATTTAACCCACCTTTTACACCGAGTTTAAAACCAGCTTGTGCCGCAGCACCAAGTGATAAAAAAACAACAAGTCCAAGTAAAATAAATGTCTTTTTCATAATAGAAAATTTTATACCATTAAGTTCGAGTATTTAAAACGAAAAAAACTCCAACTAATTGTTAAATGGCTTAACTATAACATAGTTAAACTAATTCTATCAACGTAATTTCTGGCAGTATACCCACTCTACCTGGGTAACCAATAAATCCATACCCACGGTTTACATATAATTTTTGTGATCCCTGCTCATATAAACCTGCCCACTGCTTATACATCCACTGCACCGGACTCCATTTAAAATAAGGGTTTTCGAGTCCAAACTGCATACCGTGTGTATGACCAGATAGCATCAGATCAATACTACTATATTCAGGTAATATTTGCGCATCCCAGTGGCTAGGGTCGTGACTTAATAAAATTTTAAACGGAATATTTTCAGTGCCGGGATAGGCCAAATCCATTTTTCCATACTTCGGAAACCTAGCTTTAGCTCCCCAGTTTTCAATCCCGAGTAAAGCAATTTTTTCACCATTCTTTTCAAGCACTACATGCTCATTCATAAGCAAGCGCCATCCCATGTTAGCATGCACTTTTTTAAGCGCTTCTAAATTATCAATTTTAGCCTGCGCAGTTGGCCACTGCACATAATCACCATAATCGTGATTACCGAGTGTAGAAAAAACACCAAGTGGCGCGGTTAATCTGCCAAACGAATTTTGATAAGGCTCCATTTCGGTGGCCCTATCATTTACTAGATCACCCGTAAATACAATAAGATCTGGTTGTTGCTTTAATATTAAATCGATCCCCTTATTGACCGCTCTAATATCCTGAAAACTTCCACTATGGATATCACTAATGTGCACCATGCGCATACCTTTAAACGCCCCTGGTAAGTTTTTAAAAGAGAGTTTGATTTTTTTAACTTGGTAATTGTATTTGTTTCCAAAACCAAACAATAAAGTACCAAATAATGTGCCGCCAAGTCCAAGACCCAACCAACTCAAAAAAGTAGATCTTGGAATACCCTGCGCTTCTGGACCCATATACTGTGCACCTGATAATGGAAATATTTTATTCATGAGTACAAGTGCACCTCTCCTAATATCATCTGCAACAAAAAACAGAGACCCAATTAATTTTGCTAAAAAAAGTCCAATCAAAATGGCAAAAACATAATTTCTAAAAATTTTAGAGGTTTGCAAAAATTGGAGGTAAGGAAAAGAAAGCATGGTAGCAATGGTAAAAAAAGAAACCAGCCAATAAGTCACATATATAGCCTGACGCCCCCTATCGGACCCCTGCTGGCTAACTGTTTTTAGCGCCTGAAAAACGTATAAATCGAGTAAGAAAATGATAAGAGCGATGATCCACCAGCTTGTTGCACTACGCATAGGTTTGGGTTATTTAGTGATTTTTAGCCAAAATCGATTGGAAAAAGGCAAAATTACCCCTTTTTTAGCCGTTTTTAGGGAAATTTGACAAGGGGTTACTGCTACAACAAAGTATGGATAAGATTGTTTCAAAAGATGTAGCTGAAAGCTTATTTTTGGCAACTTACAAGCATTAAATATTATGGCGAGAATTATAGGCGTGGCCAATCAAAAAGGAGGCGTGGGCAAAACAACCACCGCTATCAACGTAGCGGCAAGTTTGGCTGTTTTAGAGTTTAAAACCCTACTTGTAGATGCCGACCCGCAGGCAAATAGCACCACGGGTGTTGGATTTGATTTGCACAACATCACGAGCAGTTTATATGATTGCATGGTTAACAATGCAACTGCAAATGATGTGATTTTAAAATCGGAAGTACCCAACCTAGATTTAATTCCTTCGCATATCGATTTAGTAGGCGCCGAAATTGAAATGATCAATTACCCGAACAGAGAAAATGTGATGAAAGGTATTTTAGATGCCGTTCGTGATAAGTATGATTTTATTATTATCGATTGTTCTCCATCGCTTGGACTAATTACCGTTAATTCACTCGTTGCGGCTGATAGTGTTATTGTTCCCGTGCAGTGCGAATTTTTTGCACTAGAAGGATTGGGTAAACTACTCAATACCATTAAAATTGTACAAAGCAGGTTAAATCCAGCACTTCAAATAGAAGGCATTTTAATGACCATGTATGATGGCCGTTTACGCTTAAGCAATCAAGTGGTAAGCGAAGTGAGAAGACATTTTGATGAAATGGTTTTTGATACCATTATTCACCGCAATACCAGACTCAGTGAATCACCAAGTGTTGGAAAGCCAGTTATTTTATACGATGCCGATAGTAAGGGAACCATCAATTACTTAAACCTTGCTAAAGAAATTTTACAAAACAATGGCATGACAAAAATTTCTAACGAAGAAAGAATAATCGAATAATGAGTAGCCCTAAAAATAACAAAGACATGATTGGCAAAGGACTCCGTTCTTTGCTTTCAAATATTGACGCAGAATACAAAACCCCAAAGGGACAGGTAGAGCCTGCACTTGCGCAACAAGCCGTTGCTACCAGCAAAATTGCACTCGCAGATATTCAAATCAATCCCAAGCAACCACGCCGCGATTTTGACGAGCAGGCATTACATGAACTTGCAGAGTCTATTAAAATTCATGATGTTATTCAGCCATTAACGGTTTCGAAATTAGCATCTGGCAAATACCAACTCATTGCGGGCGAGCGCAGGTTTAGAGCCTCTAAAATGGCTGGCCTTAAAGAAGTGCCGGTTTATGTGAGACAAGCCAACGACCAACAATTACTAGAGTGGGCTTTGCTTGAAAACTTACAAAGAGAAAATTTAAATGCCATTGAAATTGGCATTAGCTATAAGCGTATGATGGACGAGCTTTCTTACACCCAAGAGCAGGTAGCAGAGCGTATGGGTAAAGAAAGAAGCACCGTTTCAAATTATATCCGTCTTTTAAAATTACCACCCGATTTACAACTTGCTATTAGAAGTGGTAAAATATCAATGGGTCATGCAAGAGCGCTGGTAAACATTGATACCATTGACAGACAACTTTTTGTTTTCAAAGAAATCATTCAAAAAAGTTTAAGCGTTAGACAAACCGAAGAACTAGTGCGCAAAATGTACCTCGCACAAAAACCTGCAGGTGCCAAAGACAATAAATCTAGCCTTCCAACTGCCTATAAAAAAATTGAAGACAATTTATCTTCGCATTTTTCTACAAAAGTTAAAATGACCCATTCCAAAAAAGGAACAGGTAGCATTACCATCGAGTATTTTTCATTGGACGAACTCAATAAAATACTGGATGCCATGAACGTAACGGTAAATTAAAATGACAGGTGCAAAAAAGTTGATCTTTTTATTTATTGGCTGCATCGTTTTTTGCAGCGCGGAGTTGAGTGCTCAAAAAAAAGATACCAGTGCACCAAAAAATAGCGCCGTTGTAAAAAAAGATAGCACACTTGTAAAAAGTGATACGGTTGTCAAATTAAAATTCCGTCCGCAAGTAGCTACCCGTAGAGCTGCCATTTTACCAGGCTGGGGACAGGCTACCAATAAAGAATATTGGAAAATCCCACTAGTGTATGGCGTTTTAGCAATCCCTGGTGCCTTGTATTTTTACAACGACAGTTGGTACAACAAAACAAAATATGCCTACGAAGCAAAATTTAAGGCACAAGCCCCTACCCTAGATAGTTCGGGCCTTGCAGGCATTGATCCACAATTAAAAAATCTAGGCCTCGCTTCTTTACAATCTTACCGCAACACATTTAGAAGAGACAGAGACTATTCGATTTTATATTTCATATTGGCTTGGGGGCTTCAAGTAGCCGATGCTACTGTTTTTGCACACCTCAAACAATTTGATGTTTCTGATGATTTATCTTTACAAGTAAAACCACAGTTCAATCCTAACACTAGAACACCTGGCCTTGGACTCGTTTTTAATTTTAAAGAACCGTCAAAAAAAATATTTACTACAAAATAAAGCAAGCATGAATATTGCACTCGTTGGATACGGAAAAATGGGTAAGGCCATAGAAGAAATTGCAGTAGCAAATGGTCATACCATTGGATTAAAAATAGACCTCGATAATGCCGCCGATTTATGCGCCGACAAAGTAGCAGGTATTGATGTGGCCATCGAATTTACCGGACCACACAGTGCATTTGATAATGTCATGAAATGTTTATCATTAGGCGTACCTGTGGTATGCGGCTCTACTGGTTGGTTAGAAAAATACGATGAAGCAAAAACATTTTGCGAAGCGCAACATGGCACCCTTATTTATGCAAGTAATTTTAGTATTGGTGTTAACTTATTTTTTGAGGTCAATAAAACGCTTGCTGCGCTTATGGCAAAGCATACGAATTACGAGGTGAGCTTGCATGAAATTCACCACACACAAAAAAAAGACGCGCCTAGCGGAACAGCTATAACACTTGCAGAGCAGGTACTTGAAGCGATACCACATAAAACAAAGTGGGTGAATGAAGCGTCTGGTGTAGCGTCTGATTTATTAATTACTTCCGAGCGTATAGATCCAGCACCTGGAACGCACACTACTACCTATGCATCTGCAATTGATACCATAGAAATTACACATACCGCGCACAACCGAAAAGGATTTGCAGGTGGCGCGGTACTTGCTGCCGAATTTGCAGCTACGCACAAAGGAATTTTTTCAATGAAAGAAGTTTTAGGACTATAAATACATAAACATGAATCAGCCCTTCTTAACAGAATTATTTAAAGATCAATCGTACAATAAAAATCAGTTTTTTTTAATTGCAGGCCCATGTGTGGTAGAAAGTGAAGAGCTAGTAATGGAAATTGCAGATAAAGTAAGTGGCATTTGTAAAAACCTTGGCATTGCCTATGTGTTTAAAGCCAGCTACCGCAAAGCCAACCGCACTAGTGCCAATTCTTTTACCGGCATTGGTGACGACAATGGACTTGAACTCATAAAAAAAGTAGGCACTACCTATAACCTTCCTACTACTTCTGATATCCATGCCCATGAGGAAGCTGCTATTGCTGCAAAGTATATAGACATTTTACAAATTCCTGCATTCCTTTGCCGCCAAACAGATTTGTTAGTGGCTGCTGCCGAAACAGGTAAAATTGTAAACGTGAAAAAGGGTCAGTTTTTAAGTGGCGCTTCTATGAAATTTGCGGTTGATAAAATTAAACTAGCGGGCAACAACAATGTCATGTTAACAGAGCGTGGTAACACATTTGGTTATCAAGACTTAGTGGTAGATTATAGAAATATTCCGGCCATGAAAGAAAACAACGTGCCTGTTATTATGGATTGCACACACTCTCTACAACAACCCAATCAAACAAGTGGCGTAACAGGTGGTAACCCGCATTTAATTGAAACCATTGCTAAGGCGGCTATTGCTACCGGTGCCGACGGACTGTTTATTGAAACACACCCTAACCCGGCGGTTGCAAAAAGTGATGGCGCCAATATGCTACCATTACATTTACTAGAGCCGTTACTAGAAAAATTAGTGAGATTAAGAGAGGCCGTTATTTAACGCGAAAAAGGTTTACCAATTATTTAATGGATTTCTTTTCCCAGCCAAAATGTAACGCTTAATGTTCATCCAAAAAGCGAGCACCATATAAATGATAACCGGTGATCCGAGGGTCAAAAAACTGATATAAATAAACCACATTCTAATACGGGATGTGGCTATACCCAGCCTTTCCCCCATGGCATTACATACGCCAAAAGCCCTTAATTCTAGAAATTCCCTCAATTTTTGAATCATAACGGTGCTTTTTTAAGAAGTATAGGGCAATTTAGCGCATTTATAGTAAAGAAACTCTTTTGAGCACCCCTCTTTTTGTTGTAATTTTGCAGCAGATTTTTAACAATCAATTCAACCACTTTAAATACCTAATGTTATGGCT
>JBEGUD010000108.1:0-2635 GCA_041179065.1 Bacteroidota bacterium
TTGTTTTTAAACAAACAAAATGCAGGACTTAAAAGTTATGACGAAGTAATAGGCTGGCTGATAGCTTTAAAACAAAAACGGCTAAAAAATAATTAAATTTAAAAGAGTTTAAAAAAATTAAGATGAATAATACCCTAAAAGCAGTACTCTCCATTTCACTATGTTTTGTGTTAGGATCTAGTGGGGGACTGATCACCATTAACGAAATACCAGGCTGGTATGCGACACTACAAAAGCCAAGTTTTAATCCACCCAACTGGCTCTTTGGTCCAGTGTGGACGGCGCTCTATATTATGATGGGTGTATCTTTTTATTTGGTGTGGCGCAACCCGCCTTCGGCGGCTCGCAAAAAAGCGCTCAGCGCTTTTTTGGTTCAGTTTGCACTGAACTGCGCCTGGACACCAGTCTTTTTTGCGATGCATCAACTTGGTGCAGCCCTTGTAGTAATAGTACTGATGTGGCTCGCAATACTGCGCACGATTTTCCTATTCGCTCCGTTTTCAAAAACAGCGTCTTGGTTACTCGTCCCTTATATTAGCTGGGTAAGTTTTGCAACACTCTTAAATGCAGCGATTTGGTGGCTGAACAAATAGCATGTTAAACGCGCATTAAACCGCGCATTAAAACTTGTTCTTCCACATCATACTTTCGATAGGCTTGTTGGGCTGACCTGAGTATCTTGCGTTAGACTTTTGGTTGTACTTCACTTCAATGTCACCATCCACCGGGAAATAAATGAGTTGCCCAATTGGCATGCCCTTGTAGACACGCACGGGTTGCTTGCAAGAAATTTCTAGTGTCCAGTTACCACAAAATCCAACGTCACCTTTACCGGCTGTTGCGTGGATGTCGATACCCAAACGACCCGTAGAAGATTTACCTTCTAAAAACGGAACGTGTGCATGTGTTTCTGTGTATTCAAGTGTAACCCCTAAATAAAATTTACTAGGCTCAAGAACAATGCCTTCGTCGGGGATTTCAAAATATTCTATGGTATTGTGCTTTTTAGCATCGAGAACTTCATCTACATAAAGCGCCATGGTGCTACCAAGGTGAACATCATAACTATTACTACCTAAATCTGCGCGGTTATAAGGCTCAACTTTGATCGTCCCTTTCTCCATTTCTTCTAAAATACGCTTGTCTGTCAGAATCATTTTTGTGTTTATTTATGGTTGGAATGCAAATAAATCTTAAATCTGCAAACTAAACCGCTATTATTGTAAGATGCCACTCTTTTATCAACAAAATATTAACGACACCACCAGGCTTGCCGTTTGGGAATTAGCAGAAGAGGAGTCGTTTTTTGGTGGTTTTACAGACATAGTGAACCCGCAAAAACGGCTACAACACCTTGGTGGCCGCTATTTGCTCGGTTATTTGTTTCCAAGTTTTGATAAAGCGGCCATTGCCATTGCGGCTTCAAAAAAGCCATTTTTGCCAGATGGGTCGCATCAGTTTTCTATTTCACATTGTACCCAGTATGCGGCTGCGCTGGTAAGTACTAGCAGTCGGGTAGGTATCGATATTGAAGCAATTACAGAAAGGGTCCATAAAATCCAGCATAAATTTTTGCACCCACAGGAGCAGGCGGCACTACAAACAAAGGTTTCAGATGCATTAAACCTTACCACACAACTCACCATTTTATGGTCTTGCAAAGAAGCTATTTTTAAATGGTGGGGAACTGGCAATATCGATTTTAGCGAGCAAATGATACTGGATCAAATGCCATTAGCACAAGACGGAATATTACCTGCAAGATTTATAGAAAAATCTGGAACCGAACATGCACTTTCGCTTCATTACAAAGTGATGGATCAACTTTGTTTGGTATGGGTATGTAGCTAATCTAGAAAATTTTAATCGAGTAGGAGTGTGTCGTCTTCGTCAGCACCCGTGATACTTAAATTAACTGCGTCGGCACCGGCAATACCTTCTACCGATCCTTTAATATGCGCTGCATTGAGTAACACTTTTTCAAGTTGTTTTTCACGCGCCTTCCAAAGTTTTTCCATGGTATCGCGTTCTTTTTGAATACTAAGTTTCATACTCATAAAGCCTTCTCTAATGGCTTTCCACTGCTCACTAAATTCGGAGCTAATTAAATAGTCGTAGAGCATCACCATTTTATCGCCTTTGTTTTCTTGGCTTTTTTTGGCTTCAGCAATTTTTAATAAGGCATTGCGAAGCAGGAGCGCTACACTTCTTACTTCTGTAAACGTACAAATATAAACGCCGTCTTTTTCGCCAAAACGGTCCATATCTTTAGGAAGTGTTTGTGTTACAATGATGGCCACGTCTGCGCCAAGGGTGCGCATATCCGATTTTAATTTTTCAATCCATTCGTTGGCAAAGTCTTTGGTACGCTTGCTTTCGTAAATAATTTTACCCGACTCGTTACCAAATTGGTTGCGTACTACTTGAATACAATCGGCACCTCTTACACCTTTACCTACTTCTTCAATTTTATCAAAAGGGAAAGTAGTTTGTAATAATTCTTCGAGCATTAATTCTTGCACTTCACCTTGTAGCTGCATGCTGCCCTGCTCTTGCTTACGGCGCATTTCTTCTACTAGTTTTTTCTGGTCTTCAATTTGCTTTTCCAATTCTTTGGTGCGAAGTGCATATTCCT
>JBEGUD010000109.1:0-10803 GCA_041179065.1 Bacteroidota bacterium
AAAAGATTAAACCAATAAGCGTAAAGCCATAAAATAATAGCAGCGCTTTTTTACGACTCTTAAAATACTGACTTACCAGTCCAATTAAAATATCGCCAACAGCAATACCTACATAGCCAAACATAATGGCTCTTCCTGAATCGATAGTAGTGCTAGCAAACATGGCTTTACCAAAACGATCACTCTGATTGAGTAATATCCCAATCACATACCAAGTAGGCAAGCCAATTAAAATGGCAACAAAATATTTTTTAAACCGCTTTCCATTATTAATGAGCATGAAAAAATTTCCTTTTACGACCTCCGAAGCTTTTGCGGTAGCAAACATGCCTGACTCTGCCACTTTAACACGAAGTAACAATAAGCAAATACCTAGCACACCTCCTATTTTGTAACATAAACGCCAATCCTGTGTGTACTGGTACGTAAAGTAAGCAGCCACGGCGCCAAAGAGTCCAATACCCGCTACCAGTGAGGTTCCTACACCTCTTTTATTTTTAGGAAGTAGTTCACTTACGAGTGTGATGCCAGCGCCAAGCTCACCTGCTAGCCCAAGGCCTCCAATAAAACGGGCCCATGCGTACTGATCAACAGTGGTTACAAATCCTGTTGCAAAATTAGCTGTAGAATATAAAATGATAGAACCAAAAAGTACACTTAATCTTCCTTTTTTATCAGCTAAAACACCCCAAATAATACCGCCTAATAAAAGACCGGTCATCTGCCAATTAATAACGCGTGTGCTATCCACTAATAATGTGGCTTCGGTGGAGCCTACACCAAGCATACTTGTTTTTTTAACAATCGTAAATAGAAGCAGGTCGTAAATATCAACAAAATAGCCTAGCGCCGCCACAATTACTGGAAGCGAAAAAATGGATATTTTTTTTTCTGTTACGTCCATAACTAAGCTTTATTAGATTTTCCAAAAAAGAGTTTAATGATTACAGGTGCTGTTGTAAAAAACACAATGCCCAGCACAATAACTTCTAGATGATTTTTTAAATCAAAGCCAAATTCACTTAAAATCCATTTTTGCAAAAAGTGGCCGGCAAACAACATGCTAAATACCCATGCAATAGATCCAATGATATTAAAGCTTACAAACTTTTTTTGATCCATACCCACAATACCTGCAACAATTGGGGCAAAGGTTCTTACAATTGGAATGAACCTAGCTACAATGATAGCGCCTCCGCCGTGCTTGTTGTAAAACTCTTGGGCTTGAATTAAATATTTTCTTTTAAATAATAAATTTTCTTTCCAACTAAACATGGCAGGACCTACTTTTTTACCAAACCAATATCCCGTTGCATTACCTGCAATACCAGCAGCTGCAATAAGGCCCATGAGTAAAAATAAATCACTAAACTCATTACCTGTCGACCAAAGTTCGGCAGCTAGGTTGGTACTATAAATACCTGCCACAAAAAGCAAACTATCGCCCGGTAAAAAAAATCCAGCAAAGAGCCCCGTTTCTGCAAATACAACAAGCAGTATGAGCCACAAGCCACCATGTTCAATATAAAATTGAGGTTGTAATAATTGACTCCAATGAAAAGCATCTAATAAGAACATGACAACAATTTTATCTTAAGTTAAGCAGCTACCTCGGTAGGATTTTCTAAAGAACCCTCCCACTTACTTACGGCACTTGTAGCAAGTGCATTACCAAGTACATTGGTAGCGGTTCTAAACATGTCACAAAAATGATCGATAGGTAAAATAAGCGCAATGCCTTCTGGCGGAATATTAAACATCGCACAAGTAGCTGTTACCACTACAAGTGATGCGCGCGGAACACCCGCAATGCCTTTACTCGTTAGCATGAGTACAATAAGCATCGTAAGCTGTGTGCCAATGTCTATATGAATGCCGTAAGCCTGTGCAATTGCAAGGCTAGCAAATGTCATATACATCATACTTCCATCTAAATTAAAAGAATAACCCAGTGGTAATATGAAAGAAACAATTTTGTCTTTACAACCAAACTTTTCTAGTTCTTCCGTTAATTTAGGAAATACCGCTTCACTACTAGTGGTACTAAATGCAATAATAAGTGGCGGGAAAATAGCTTTTAAAAGTCCTGGCAAACGCTTGCCTAAAATTAAAAAACCAACCAATAAAAGTACCGCCCATAAAGTAGCGATACCCATAATAAAATACAAAAGGTATTTACCATAAAAAACAAACACATCAAGTCCTTTGGTAGCAATTACTGCAGCAATGGCACCAAATACACCTAGTGGTGCAAAATTCATAACGTAGCCTACCATTTTCAAAATCACGTGTGCTACAGCATCTAAAGCTTTAACAACAACGTTTGCTTTTTCACCCATGGAAGCGGTGGCCACACCAAAAAAGATACTAAAAATTACAAGTTGTAAAATTTCGTTATTGGCCATAGCGTCAATAACGCTTTTAGGAAATACGTGTTCTATAAATTTTTGTATGCTAAACTCTTGCGTTTTGCCCACAAGATCTTGTGCCCCACTCATATCGGCATTGCTTAAATTAATGCCAGCACCTGGCTGGAACACATTTACAAGTACAAGTCCAATTAGCAAACTAACGAGTGACGCTGTCAAAAACCACAATAACGCCTTTCCGCCTACACGACCCACCGTTTTTAAATCCCCGAGTTTGGCAATACCAACAACAAGGGTAGAAAAAACAAGCGGTGCAATAATCATTTGAACCAACCTTAAAAATATGGTGGTAAGCAGCTTTAAATTTTTAGAGAAAGATTGAATAAACGCAGGTTCACTATTTTGATGTACAAAATAACCAAGAATGACCCCTGCAACCATTGCAATTACAATGTAGAGGGTTAATTTATTAGATTTTTTCATAAGGTATATAAGTATTGCAATATAAGACTTAAGTACTAAAAAAAGGCAGTTGCCCAGTTCATCATTTTTGTAAAAAAGGGGGGTGATTTTGAGAAAAAAGTACTATTTTTCGACATCAATTGATTAGAAATCAAACCCAAAAATTATGAGTTTATTTAGAAAAAAGGATTTATCTGCCATGTTAGCACAAGCAGAAGATGGTGGTAAGGGCCTTAAACGCACACTAGGTGCAGGTAACCTTGTTGCACTTGGCGTTGGTGCTATTATTGGAGCAGGTTTATTTGTAAGAACAGCTGCTGCTGCAGGACAAGCCGCAGGACCAGCCGTTACATTATCATTTATCATTGCAGCCATTGGTTGTGCTTTTGCTGGTTTATGTTACGCAGAATTTGCTGCCATGATTCCTATTTCAGGTAGTGCTTATGCATACTCTTATGTTACCATGGGAGAAACCGTTGCATGGATTATTGGATGGGCATTAATTATGGAATATGCATTAGGTGCAGCTACTGTGTCTATTGCTTGGAGTGAATATTTAAATAAGCTTTTAGGGGGAAGTATACCCTATGAATGGAGCCACTCCCCTTTTGAAAGTATAACAGATACGGCTGGCGTTTTACACACCGGTATCATGAATGCGCCTTCACTCGTTATATTATTACTTCTTACTTTATTACTTATTAAAGGAACACAAGAGTCTGCGATTGTAAATGCAATTATTGTATTTATTAAAGTAGCGATTGTAATTATATTTATTGTAATAGGCTGGCAGTTTATTAGACCAGAAAACCATACGCCATATTTCATCCCTGCCAATCAGCCTCCTCTTTTGGATGCATCAGGTAAAGTAGTTGCCGATTATTCAGGCGCCTTTAAGCATGGCTGGGGCGGTGTATTAGGTGGTGCTGCGATTGTTTTCTTTGCCTTCATTGGTTTTGACGCAGTATCTACAGCGGCACAAGAAGCAAAGAATCCTAAAAGAGATATGCCAATTGGTATTTTAGGATCACTTGTAGTATGTACTATTTTATACATCTTATTTGGTCACGTATTAACAGGTGTTGCACCATGGACAGATTTCGTTGATCCTTTAAAAGGTCGTGAAGCGTCAGTTGCATATGCAATTTCAAATTACATGACAGGCTATGGCTGGTTGGCTACAGCTGTTACCGTTGCAATTTTAGCGGGCTTTAGTTCGGTAATTTTAGTAATGTTAATGGGTCAATCACGTGTATTCTTTTCTATGGCTAATGATGGTTTACTTCCTAAAGTATTCTCTGATTTACACCCTAAATACCGCACGCCGTACAAATCTAACTGGATCTTATTTATTTTTGTAGGTGCTTTTGCTGCATTTGTGCCTGGAAGCGTTGCTGGTGATTTAACTTCATTTGGTACCTTATTTGCCTTTGTACTTGTAAGTGCTGGTATTTGGATACTACGTGTTAAGTCTCCAGAAATGGAAAGACCATTTAAAACACCGCTTGTGCCATTAGTTCCAATATTAGGCGCTGTTATATGCCTAGCTATGATTTTTGCGCTTGATGCACAAACATTAAAAGTAGCATTTGGATGGATGATTTTAGGTTTAGTCGTATACTTTGCCTACAGCCGTAAAAACAGTAAGTTAAACTAACCCTTTACTTATATTAAAAAAAATAGTCCCGACCTTCGGGACTATTTTTTTTGCCTTATTTTTGCAAATATTAATAATACACTATGGGAAGGATATTTGAAGTTAGAAAAGCAACCATGTTCAAGCGGTACGATCGCATGGCAAAACAATTTACCCGTATTGGTAAAGAAATTGTAATCGCCGTAAAAGCAGGAGGCCCCAATCCAGACGACAACCCTGCCCTAAGAAGATGTTATCAAAATGCCCGTAGTGTAGGTATGCCTAAAGACCGTGTTGAAGCGGCCATTAAGCGTGCCATGGGTAAAGACACTTCTAACTACGAAGAGATTTTATACGAAGGATATGCACCACACGGTGTAGCTATATTAGTTGAAACTGCTACTGACAACCACGTAAGAACAGTTGCCAATGTTAAAAGTCATTTTAATAAAGGTGGCGGAACCATGGGTAACAGTGGAAGCGTAAGTTTTCAATTTAAAAAAATGGGGGTTTTTAAATTAAACCCAGAAGGCATTGTGATGGATGATTTAGAATTAGAACTTATAGATCATGGCCTCGACGAACTTGGAGAAAGTAACGACGACAACGACAATCCGATTATTGTATTAAGATGTGCCTTTACAGATTTTGGTAACCTGCAAAAAGAATTGGAGGCAAAAAAATTAAATGTAATTAGCGCCGAGTTTGAATGGATCCCAGGCACAACAGTCCCTGTTACAGATGAGCAAGCAGAAGAAATTAGTAAATTAATTGACCGTTTAGAGGAAGATGAAGACGTAAACAAGGTATTCCATAATATGGGATAATGCCTTTGTTTTTTTCTTTTCTTATTCTGCTATAACAGCTCTCACTGCTTCAATTACATCTTCGGTGTTGGGCTTACTAAAGTAATCTCCATCACTTCCGTATGCTGGCCTATGTGCTTTTGCAGCAAGGGTTTTAGGACTTGCGTCTAACCATTTGTACCCACCTTGTTCTTCCATAACATGGTTAAACATGTAGGCAGTAGCACCACCCGGAACATCTTCATCGATAAATAAAATCCGGTTTGTTTTTTGTAACGATTTTACAATGCTATGATTAATATCAAATGGAAGTAAAGTTTGCACATCAATAAGTTCTACAGAAATTCCTTCATCGGCTAAACGAACAACTGCTTCTTCAATTATACGGAGCATAGAACCATAAGAAACGATGGTAATATCTGTTCCTTCATTGATAATTTCAGGCACGCCTAATGGAACTTTAAACGCCAATAAATTATTAGGCAATTTTTCTTTTAAACGGTATCCATTTAAACATTCAATAACAATGGCCGGATCGTTAGATTGTAAAAGTGTATTGTACATACCTGCCGCTTGTACCATATTGCGGGGCACACAAACATACAAGCCTCGTAGTGCATTTACAATCATACCCATCGGAGATCCACTATGCCAAATTCCTTCTAGTCTATGACCTCTTGTTCTGATAATAACAGGGCAACTTTGTTGACCATTGGTTCTATAATGCGTGGTAGCAACATCATCACTTAAGGGTTGTAACCCATAGAGTAAATAATCTAGGTATTGGATTTCTGCGATGGGCCTTAATCCTCTAATAGCCATACCCACGGCTTGTCCTACAATGGTAAGCTCTCTGATACCGGTGTCAGAAATGCGGTCTGCACCATGCTTTTCTTGAAGTCCTGCAAAGCCCTGGTTTACATCACCAATATAACCAACGTCTTCGCCAAAAGCATATACTTTAGGGTTACTTGTAAAAAGTGCATCAAAATATTTGTTAAGCACTTCGTAAGCATTTACAGTAGGAGCATCTGTAGCATATGTTGCCTGCACAGCAGGTACACGCAGCGCCGATTTTGGACCTTCGTTGTATAGATAGGTATTGAATAAACCCGCTGCTTCATTTTTTAATTGCTCGGCATACGCCTTTACTTTTTCAACACCTTTAACACCAACAGCAGCGTCACTTACGAGCGCAAGCGCTTTTAAAACATCTCTACGAAGTGGCTCTTTATTGCTTGATAATTCGGTAACAATTTGTTGTACTGCCGGACTTAAAACTTGTAGTCCGTTTGTGATTTGAACTGCCTCCTCGGCCTGCTTTTTAATGGGTCCAATAAATTTTTCCCATGCGTTTGCTTTAGCCGCTTTCACAAATTCTTTTGCTTCACTTTCTACACTATTTAACTCGGTCATTGTTGCGAGGCCAGCATCTAACATCCACTCACGCATTTTTTTAATACAATCCCAGTTTTTTTCCCACTCCAATCGCTCTGCAGATTTGTAACGCTCGTGGCTACCACTTGTAGAATGGCCCTGCGGTTGGGTTACCTCTTCGATATGAAAAAGTGCTGGCGTATGCGTGTCTCTAATTTTTTGTAGTCCTTCTTCAAACACTTCACACATGCCGGCATAATCCCAGGCCTTTACTTTGTATATTTCGATGCCGTTGGTGTCTGCTAATTTTTGCATACCCGCTAAGGCATCAGAAATGGAACTCTTTGTTGTTTGTAAATTTTTAGGAACAGAAATACCATACCCATCATCCCAAACAAAAACCGCAAGTGGTACTTGTAAAACTGCTGCTGCATTGATGGATTCCCAAAAATGACCTTCCGAAGTACTCGCATCACCAATGGTACAAAAACAAATTTCATTGCCTTGATTGCTAAGTGTAGTATGCTCGGTCTTATTTTTTTGTTGCGCTTCTCTAAAACATTTTGATGCAAAAGCTAGACCCAATGCACGTGGCATTTGACCTGCTGTTGGCGCCATATCTGCAGATGTATTTTTTTGATTGACTAGATTTAACCAGTTGCCATTTGCATCAACAGTTGGTGTAACAAAATGAGAACTCATTTGTCTGCCCGCACAAAATATATCGTTGTTGCCATCAGGGTCTGCAAATAACTGAGAAAAATACTGCTCGACATTTGCAATGCCTGCAGCAAACATGAAAGTTTGATCCCTGTAATACCCAGATCTAAAATCTCCGTTTTTAAAATATTTAGCAAGTGCAACTTGTGCCACTTCTTTACCATCACCAAAAATGCCAAACTTGGCTTTACCGGTTAACACTTCTCTTCTACCCAGCAAACTAACCTCTCTACTAATGAGAGAAATCTTATAATCCTGAATGACCGTGTTACGAAATCCTTCAAAGGACAACATCTCGGCTTGGGGCGCTGGCGAAGCAATTAATTCCATGACACAAAAATAGCATTCGAGCGTCATTAGAAAAGGGGTTTTCTTGATTTTGGGGATAAATCCAAACTACCCTTAACAACCCCATTTTTTAACGATTTAGCCTTTTTTTAAGGCTATTTTGGCACTAAATTGAACTATATATGATACTTTTACAGGGTACTTTAAACAAAGCACTTATATGAAAAAGATTTTAGCACTTACTTTATTAGCCATTACGGTTTCAATTAGCGTTTTTGCGCAACAAGACATTAAATTTTCTGAAGGGTCTTTTAACTTTGGTAAAATTGCACAAGGCACCCCAGTAACCCACGTTTTTAACTTTACCAATACAGGTGCAAAGCCTGCGGTTGTTGAATATTGCACTGCAGAGTGCGGTTGTACTACCCCGGAAGTAACTAAAGAGCCTATTTTAAAAGGTAAATCAAGCACTGTTAAAGTAACCTACAATGCTGCAAGCATGGGTGCTTTTACAAAGCGCGTTACCGTTAAATTAGTGGGTGTAGCTGAACCTATTATTTTAACCATTAGTGGTGAAGTGGTTGCTCCTAAAAAATAATTGTTAAGATTTATTGAAATATACTACCAGCCTCCTTCGGAGGCTGGTTTTTTTTGCCCCTGCCTCAAATTGTAAACTTATATTTGCAACATGTTACAAATCAGCAAACGTGGCATAGACATGCCGGCCTCACCTATCAGAAAACTAGTTCCCTTTGCAGAAGCTGCAAAAAAAAGAGGAACTAAAGTATATCACTTAAATATTGGTCAGCCAGATATCGAAACCCCTAAAATGGTTTTGGATGCGGTAAGACACAGTGATTTTAAAGTGCTTGAATACAGCCATAGTGCAGGCAATGAAAGTTACCGTAAAAAATTAGTGGGTTATTATAAAAGCGTCGGCATTGATGTCAATGAAAAACAAATCATTATTACCACGGGTGGTAGCGAAGCCATTTTATTTGGCTTTATGGCCTGCCTAGATGCTGGCGACGAGGTTATCATACCGGAACCCTTTTATGCCAACTACAACGGGTTTGCAGTAGAAGCAGGCGTATCTGTAGTGCCTATCACATCACACATAGAAAATGGATTTGCGCTTCCACCCATTGAAGCCATCGAAGCAAAAATTACACCGCGCACCAAAGCCATTGTAATTTGTAATCCTAACAATCCAACGGGTTATTTATACAGTGCTGCCGAAATGGAGCAGTTAAAAAATATTATTTTAAAACACAACCTCTATTTGTTTTCTGACGAAGCCTACAGAGAGTTTTGTTACGAAGGCACACAAATAAGTGCGCTTCATTTAACAGGCGTTGACGAGCATGTAGTAATCATGGACACCATTAGCAAAAGATACAGTGCATGTGGTGGAAGAATTGGCGCATTTATTACCAAAAACCAAGCTTTACTTGACGCTACTATGAAATTTGCACAAGCCCGTTTAAGTCCACCAAGTTTTGCGCAAATTGCTGGCGAAGCAGCCATTGATTTACCTGCCAATTATTTTGACGATACCAAGGCTGAGTATAAATCTAGAAGAGACCTTATTGTTACCAGATTAAACGCGATGGAAGGCGTTTTTTGTCCCAATCCGGGCGGCGCTTTTTATGCCATGGCTAAATTACCTATTGATGACGCCGACAAATTTTGTCAGTGGTTATTAGAGGAATTTGCTTTTGAAAACCAAACCGTGATGCTCGCACCTGCTACAGGATTTTATGGCACACCGGGACTTGGAAAACAAGAGGTTCGACTTGCTTATGTGTTAAACCTAGAGGACATTAATAAGGCCATGGACTGTTTAGAAGCAGCCTTAATAGTATATCCGGGTCTCGTAAAATAAATACATGCAAATAAACAAGCGCCTAAAAAATAAGAGCCTTTTTTTAATCGTAGCCGGACTGGCTACAAGCCTTTTTTTTATGCGCGCAAACGCCCAAAGTTATAAACCTACCTACGGATCGGCGTTTGCAGGTAGTACCAGTATTTTTAATAACCCCGCTTCCAGTGTGAATCAATCCTTTAAATGGGAGGCCACCATTTTAAGTGCACAAGCAAATATCAATAGTAATTTGTTTTATGTTCAAAACGATTCAATTGGTATTCATGAAGGCATGTTTCCAAAATACTTTCATGGTAATGTAGATGTTAATTTACTCAACCTTTTATACAAGCCAAATAATAAACAAGCTTTTAGTGTTGGCATTAGAGCAAGAACTTTTAACCATATTAAAACAGAACCACTTGTTGCAGTTAATGGCATAAAAAGTATGCATGAGTTTTTTAAACTCAACAGACAAACACCTTATTTGGAAGCGTTTCTAACACATAGTGGCTGGCTTGAAACCAATTTAAATTATTCCCAAGAAATATTTAGAAATCAAAAAAGCACTTTAACAGCAGGGCTTACTTTGCAAATCAATAAAAGTATTTCGGCAGCATATGCGACCGTTAATAAATTAAGTTATTTAGAAAGCACCAACGGAATCGACACTTTATATACCCTAACTGCGGGTGGCGCTTCATTTGGGTACAGTTCCAATTATGATGAAACTATTGCTGGTACTGCAAATACCGGCACTGATTTTGTGAAAAACGGCAAAACAAGCCTTGGCTTAAGCATGGGTGCAGAGTACTTATTGTACAATACAGAAGCGCATAGCTTTCAAACCAACCATGCATTAAACTATGCATTAAAAATTGGTATGTCCATTATGGACATTGGCGGTGTGTCGTATAAAAATACAGCTACAAGTAGTTTATTTAATGGCGTTCGTACAAATATGAATGACCCTTTAATTTCACGTAAAACCACGGGCATTCAAAATAGCGATCAGTTAAGAGATTCTCTCGCTACCATATTTGCTACAACTACTCAAATGCCCGAAACATTTACCATTGCTAAGCCTACACGCTTTAATCTAAATATAGACAAGCCACTTGGTAACGATTTTTATATCAACGCTGACTTAACCGTTAATATGCACGCTAGTGCAGGTCTTACCAAGCGGCGTGTTCGTGACCTTAATTTAATTACGGTTACACCCCGCTACGAAACATTGCATTTTGGTGTTTTCGTGCCAGTTCAATACAACACACAAGG
>JBEGUD010000110.1:0-9694 GCA_041179065.1 Bacteroidota bacterium
CCATGCTGTCCAACTGCGAGTCCATTATCGCCAGCAAAAACAATCAGTGTTTCATTAGTAAGTCCGGAAGCATCTAGTGTAGCTAAAATGCGCCCTAGTTGTGCGTCTAGTTCAGACACCATACCATAGTAATGTGCTATTTCTTTTTTTACAGCATCTGGCGTTCGGGGGTGGGGAAGCAGCATTTCATCTCTTACTGCTAAATCACCATTATCAAAGGGATGTTGCGGTAAAAAATTGGGTGGGAGGGTAATGGTGTCGGGATTATACCAAGCGTCATATTTGGTAGGAGGTGTTCGGGGATCATGCGGTGATGTGAGTGCGACATAACAAAAAAACGGCTGCTCTTTTGCTTTTTTGCTGCTCAAAAACTCGATAGCAGTACCTGCATATAGTTCGGTGCTAAACGTATCACTTTTCCAACTGTTTTTTGGATCATACACCCCTGTAGGGTCAAAATTATTGACCGTTGGATGAAACTGCCCTCCATTGTTTTCGAAGTGCATACCACCAAAAAATATATGGCCACCATCATTAAAAAAACGGTGGTGCGATGCTTTATCAGAATGCCATTTGCCGGTATGAAAAGTAGTGTAGCCCTTTGTTTGAAGCACTTCGGGGAGTCCGGTTAAACTATCCGGTATTTTACCACCATCGCCGGGGAGTCTATTAATATACCTGCCTGTTAAAAGCATCACCCTGCTGGGGATACAAACAGCGCCTTGGTGTCCGCCCATAACGTGCGCCTGCGTGAATGTAAGACCCCTTGCTACTAGTTTATCTAGGTTGGGTGTTTTAATTTGTTTGTTACCTAGTGCATGAATGGTTGCAAAACTTTGGTCATCACTGTAAATGATGAGTACATTTTTGGCCCGCTTGGTTATACTTGTTTGCGCATTTGTAATATTAATGAGCGTGAACAAACAAAGCATCCAACTGTATGAATAATAACGACGCATCATATAACTTGCTTATTGTAATTGTAGCTGGTACGCGACTACTGAATTTTTCATAAAGGTAGGCACGTAAATAATTTTATTTTTTGCATCATAGCCTATATCCGCGCTGTTTATTTTTTCGGATCTGGTATCAAATAATGTTATTTTTTGTGCGCCTGCTGCAACAAAATAAACAATGCCATTCCAGCAGCTTACAATGTACTGATTGGGGGCAACTCTTTCGATACCGTCGGTACTTGGGTCCATACCATCCATAATTTTTGAAATAGCACCACCTGGTGTTACAGATAATAAGGATCCTCTATCTAAAATGAGTAATTGGTCTTCGATACTTAAAAGTCCATTAGGGCCTTGCAGGTTTTCTACCTCGATACTAACCATGCCATTTTCGATGCGGTGTACTTTTCCTGTTCTGCTATCAGATACAAAAACAGCGCCATTTTTATTGACAGTCACATCATTTAAAAAAACAGATCCTTCTACCTTAATTTTATTTTTAATAACAGCTTTTTTAATGTCAATGATCACAAGCTCTGTGAGGTCTGCTACATAGAGTTCTTGTTTATATTTAGCCATGCCTTTGGGTGCATTTAGTCCGGTAACCCAATCCAAATTAATGGGAGCACCAGTTTTTGATAATTTACTAATGCTTCCCTTTCCGTCTTTGCCATTAGAAGCACCGTCAATATTTGAAACCCAGAGGCAGTTTTCTTTATCATCTACGAGCACTGATTCTGGTATTTTTAAAATGGTGTCGGTAGCCCACAATTTTTGAGCGGTTGCTTTTTGTGCACTTGCGTTCATTAAAACTGCGCATACAAGGGCTAGGGAGCATATTATTTTTTTCATAGGAAAGGATTATGCAAGAAAGTTAAAGAAAATTAAGGGTCTAGAAACCCCTATTTACCGACGAAGCCTCTTTTTGTTCATTTATGGGTATAAAATGTAGAATACGGCTATTGACAATTCAGCATTTGTGCTCAATCACACATTAAATTGCTATACATTTTGAAACTATTGAATGCTTATATATGCGTTACATTTCTATCTTTTTTCTACTTTTTATTACAGTTGCTGTAAGGGCTCAAAAAAAACCTTTAGACCATACCGTTTATGATAATTGGCAGTCTATTGCAGATCGTGCCATTAGTAATGACGGTAAGTATGTAGCCTATGCTATCAATCCACAAGAAGGAGATGGTGTATTGGTAATACAGTCGTTACAAGGGGACTATAAGCTTGTTATACCAAGAGGGGTGGGCGTTGTTTTGTCGGAAGATAGTAAGTACGCCGTGTTTCGTATCAAGCCCACTTTTGCGCAAACCCGTGATGCAAAAATTAAAAAGAAGCGCCCCGACGAAATGCCTAAAGATAGTTTAGGGGTGGTAAAATTGGGAGACCAAACTGTTAATAAGACACCGCGTTTAAAATCTTTTAAATTACCGGACGATGCTAGTGGATGGCTTGCCTATTTATTAGACAAAGAGCCGGTAGATGCGCCTAAATCAAAAGCGTCACTTGACTCTGCTGCTAAAATCAAATCTATGTTTGCGATGGCAGACAGTTTGGTGCGCGCTGCGGATAGTATTCGTTTAAAAGCAACGAGTGCCTCTGTAAAAGGAATGTCTGTTCTACAAACACCTCCACAGCAACCTAAGGTAGCAGAAGAAATTGTAGAAGAAGGAACAACGCTTGTGCTTAAAGATTTTAATACCGGCGCCGAAACAAAATATCCATTGGTGAGTGATTTTTATTTCAATAAAAAAGGCACAACACTGGTCCTTAAAAAAACAAAGAAAAATGGCATGGCTGGTTCTGCGGCAACCATTGTTAAAGTTGATTTATCTAGTATGAAGGCTTCAACAATTTTAACAAAGTTTAACGACGCTAAACTCTTTAGATTAGATGAAGCAGGTAAACAACTTGCGTTTGTAGCCGAAAGAGATAGTGCCGCAAAAGCAGTGCGTAAATTTTATCAGTTATATTATTTTAAGGATGGTCAGGATTCGGCGGTAGCTATTGCGCGTCAATCTTCTAAAGGGGTTCCAGCAGGGCATATCATAAGCGATAATCAAGCTGTAAGTTTTAGTAAATCGGGGACGCAATTGTTTTTTGGAACCGCTCCATTATGGCCATTAAAGGATACGACTTTGCCAGAGTTTGACCGTGTGAGTGTAGATGTATGGCATTACAATGATGATCAAATTATGCCGATGCAGTTGAGGTCTGCAGAATCTGAATTAAGAAGAGCGTACACGGCTAGATATGATTTTGCTACTAATAGTGTTGTGCCACTCGGGTCTTCGAAATTTAGAAATGTGGTGCAAACAAATGAAGGCGACGGTTCTGTGTTTTATGCAGCCACCGATGAAGGCAAAAGAATTGCATCACAGTGGCAGGGCTATACCATCAATGATGTGTATACCATTAATCCATTAGACGGAGCTTCGAAACTCATTAAAGCCAATTTAAAATCGGGCAATGTGCAGCCTAGCGTATCTGGTAATTTGCTTTTGTATTACGATGAACCAGCTAAAAAATATTTTGTCTACAACCATGCAACGGGTGTAACAAATCAAATCGCAAAAGATATTACGACTGCACTTTATGACGAAGAAAACGATGTACCTGATGACCCTAATGCATACGGGCTTATGCGCTGGACCGAAAATGACAAGTACGTGTTACTTTATGATAGATATGATATTTGGCAGGTAGATCCACTTGGTGTACAAAAATCTATTTGCTTAACAACTGGTCGTGCAAATAAAATTTCTTATCGTTATATCGCTACAGACCGCGACGAAAAATTCGTAAAAACTGGACAACAATTATTATTACGCGTTTTTGATGAAAAAGACAAAACTGCAGGACTTGCAACACTGGTGTATGGTTCTAATACTTTACATGTTTTATTCAAAGAAAAAGTAGCACTTAGCCCACTTGTGCAAAAAGCAAAAGTGGCAGATGCATTACTCTATACCAAAGAAACCTATGTACAATCTCCAGCATTATTTACTTCTAGTGTAAACGGTGGTGCGGCCAATCAATTAGCTGCAACTAACGCACAACAAAGCGATTTTAATTGGGGTACCGCCGAGTTATTTACTTGGAAAGCATACACGGGTAAATTAACAGAAGGTATTTTGTACAAACCTGAAAATTTTGATGCTACTAAAAAGTATCCAATGATTGTTTATTTCTACGAACGCAACAATCAAACCTTGTACAATTATGTTTCGCCTACACCTACTGCATCTCGTTTAAATATTTCATTTTTTGTAAGTAGAGGATATGTAGTACTCGTGCCAGATATCTGGTATAAAAAAGGATATCCAGGACAAGGAGCATATGATTATATTTTAAGCGGAACACGTGCAGTTGTGAAACAAGGATATATTGATAGTACTAAAATTGGACTACAAGGACAAAGTTGGGGAGGCTATCAAATTGCACATTTAATAACCAGAACCAATTTATACGCAGCTGCATGGGCGGGTGCACCGGTTGTAAATATGACAAGTGCTTATGGTGGTATACGTTGGGGGCCAGGTATGAACCGTCAATTCCAATATGAAAAAACGCAAAGTAGAATTGGTGCCACTTTATGGGAGAAGCCAAATTTATACATCGAAAATTCTCCATTGTTTCATTTACCAAAAGTAACAACGCCACTTGTGATTATGGCCAATGATGCGGATGATGCTGTACCTTGGTATCAAGGAATTGAGTTTTACACGGCTTTAAGACGCCTAGGTAAAAAAGTATGGATGTTAAACTATAACAATGAAGCGCACAATTTAGTAGAGCGAAAAAATAGAAAAGATATTCAAATTAGAGAACAACAATTCTTTGATTATTTATTAAAAGGAGAGAAGCCAGCGCCGTGGATTGCAAATGGTGTTCCTGCAACTATGAAAGGAAGGGATTGGGGATTAAAATAGAATGGCTTAGGCCGTTCTATTTGGGTCCCAGGCTTCTAGTTGGTTCGCTACTTCTGTTAAGAAGCTAGCACCAACACTGCCATCAATGATGCGGTGATCATAACTAAGCGATAGGTACATCATGTGTCTGATGGCCATACTATCTCCACTTGGTGTTTCAATAACCGCCACGCGCTTTTTAATGGCACCAACAGCTATAATAGCTACCTGTGGTTGATTGATAATGGGCGTACCCATCAAGCTTCCAAAAGTGCCCACATTGGTAAATGTAAATGTGCCGTTTTGCGTATCGTCAGGTTTTAATTTATTGTTACGGGCAGCATCCGCTAAATTATTAATGGACTTACTTAAACCAACTAAATTAAGTTGATCTGCACCCTTAATAACTGGAACAATTAGATTGCCATTAGGAAGTGCGGTTGCCATTCCAATATTAAAATCCTTTTTAATGATAATGCGGTCGCCGTCTAAACTTGAATTGATGAGCGGAAATTTTTTCATAGCAGCAACGAGGCATTCAACGATTAAAGGTGTGAACGTTAATTTGGTGCCTTCTCTTTTTTCAAACGCGGCTTTATTGCTATTTCTCCACTGCACTAAATTTGTTACGTCTGCTTCAGAAAAACTTGTAACGTGAGGGCTTGTTTGCACACTGTCAACCATATGTTTGGCAATCAGTTTGCGCATGCGGTCCATTTCAATAATTTCTGATGCACCACTGAGTACAACACCCGCTGGACTGCTAGACGCTGTGGTTGGAGTAGAAGTTGAAGTTGAAGCAGCTGGAGTTGAAGCCGCAGCTGCAACAGCTGTAGCAACTGGCGCAGTAGGGCTCGAATTAACTGGAGCAGCCGACGGCGAAACAACATTTGCCGTTGTGCCAGATTTTTTAGCTGCCACCCAGTTTAAAATATCTTTTTTTGAAACCCTTCCACCAGATCCAGTGCCAGGTATTTTTTCTAAATCACTTAAACTTACGCCTTCACTTTGTGCAATGTTTAAAACAAGCGGTGAGTAAAAACGAGTTTCTGTATTTCCTGTTTCTTGTGGCGCTGTATTTACTGGAGCCGCAGGAACGTATGGAATAGATTCTATTTCTTCCACAATAGGAGCTGGAGCAGCTGTTGGCATAGGAGCAGGCGTTTCAACAATTGTATTTGCTACCACATTATTTGCACCAGCTACTTCAATTTTTGCAAGCACACTTCCAATGGGCGCCACATCATTTACCTGAAAAAAAATTTCTACTAGTTTGCCCGCAAAAGGGGCAGGAACCTCTGTGTCTACTTTATCGGTAGCAATTTCAAGTACGGTTTCGTCCACGGCAATATTGTCTCCAATTTGCTTATTCCATTTTAAAATGGTGGCCTCCATAATACTTTCGCCCAATTTGGGCATCACTAAATCAACAATTGCCATAGACTGATAGAGGTTTTCGACAGTACAAAAGTACGTTATGCGCTTAAAATAGGATTAACTCTTATCCACAATTAGAAGTCGGAGCATATTAAGGGCGCTATTGGCGGTTAATTCAATATTACGCTTGCGGTCAAACCTAAAGTGGAATACCTGGGCACGCACTTCATTTTCTGATGCTACGGCCATCCAAACCATTCCTACGGGTTTTTCGGGGGTTTCGCCCCCAGGTCCCATAATACCACTAACTGCCACAGAATAGTCTGTTTTAAGCAGTTTTCGGGCCGAAATAGCCATTTTTCGTACACATTCTTCACTTACCACACCCACGGTTTCCATCGTTTCTTTAGAAACATCGAGTAAATCGCCCTTTATTTCATTGGCATAGCTAACCACAGAGCCCTTAAAATAGGCAGAAGCCCCGGCTTTAGCCGTTAATAAATGGGCAATATACCCACCCGTGCAGCTTTCGGCGGTAGAGAGGGTTTTGTGCTGGTTTAATAGGAGTTGGCCCACTACTTCGGCCATTGGAATATCTTCTTTTACCACCAAGTAATCCATAACGGTGGTTGCTAAATTTTCAAAATGGGTATCTAATTCTTTGTCTAATCCTGCTTCATTTTGAGGATCACCTGATATTGTTAAACGCAAACGAACCATACCATAATTAGGTAGGTAGGCTAGTTTAATATGACTTGGTAGGGCAGCTTCGTTTTCTTTAATCATTTCTGCTAAAAATGACTCGCCAATGCCAGCCGTTAATAATGTTTTGTGTTTAATTAAACCTGTACTAAAACGCTTTGGAATCATTGGAATTACATGATGTTCCATGATCCATTTCATTTCATGCGGTACCCCCGGCATGGAAACAAAAATGACGCCATCTTTTTCAAAAAGCATACCAGGCGCGGTTCCGCGCTCATTTAATAAAACCGTGCAACAATCCGGAACCTCTGCTTGTTTGGCGTTGCGCTCAATCATGGGGCGTTTTAAAATGCGTTCAAAAATGTCTGTAACATGCGCAAGTGTTGCGGCATCCACCACCATTTTCCCGCCAAAATATTCACACAATAAAGGTTTTGTAATATCATCTGAAGTAGGGCCTAAACCACCCGTTAAAAGCACAATAGAGGCTTTCTTGCTTTCTGCATCTAGTGCGGCCCAAATATCTTCCCAAACATCACCAACCGCAACTCTGTTTTTAATGGTAACGCCCACTTTATTCAGTTCTTGGGCAATCCAGGCACTATTGGTGTCAATCACTTGACCTATTAATAATTCATCTCCAATAGTGATGATGGATGCAAACACTTTTTCCATGGCTGGGCCTTAAATTTAGTGCGAAGTAAATATAGTAAGCACAAACAGGCAAATATAAATATATTGCATCCTATGAAAACACAAAATTACAGCAACCACAGTAGGTTGGTAGCCGGTTGGCACGGGCTTACCTTTTTTGCCATTTTAGCTTTTTGGATTGGCAGTTTTGTTAACCTGGCACATGCCGATGGAGCCGCAGTTTATAGCGCGTCCTTATTAAGTGTTGCGGGCTTTATATTTTTATGTTTTTTTGTTTTTGTTCGCATGTTTGCCCTTAAGGCACAGGATAGAGCCATTAGAGCCGAAGAAAACTTAAGACATTTTGTACTAACCGGAAAATTACTTCCAGCTAGTTTAAGTATTGGTCAAATTGTAGCACTTCGTTTTGCCTCCGACGATGAGTTTGCCACTCTTGCACAAAAAGCTGCCTCAGAAAATTTACCTGGCAAACAAATTAAGCAGTCTATTAATAATTGGAAAGAAGATACCTACCGCGTATAAATTTAATCGTACATTTTATGAAACATCTATTTTTGGTGCTATCTTTTGCGTGCTTGTTTGCAGTGCAAGCTTCCGCACAATCAGCAGCTACAACTTCAAATAACGATGCCGAAAAAGAAGCCGTTAAAAATGTAATCAAGCAAACCTTTAAAGCCATGATTACGGTAGACACGGTGTTATTGAAATCATGTTTTGCGCCAGGCGCCATTATGCATGTGATACAAAATCAAAAAGATTCGGTGGTTGTGAGAGCGAGCAAGGTAGCTGATTTTGTTGCTAGTATTGGAAAGCAACAGCCAGGCTCACTTGACGAGCGTTCTTTTGATGAAATCATTTATATAGACCGTGAACTTGCATCGGCCTGGGCGCCCTATACCTTTCACCGCAATGGACAATTCTCACATAAAGGTATTGACAGCTTTCAATTTGTTAAATTAAAGGATGGCTGGAAAATTCAATACCTCATTTACAATATGTATCAATAAGGGCTCGTCGCAATTATTGAGGTATAAAAAACGGCGCTAACTTTTCTTTAAGGCTTTCAGGTATGATGGCACGCTTACCGGTGGCAGCATCAATAAAATAGAGCACTACTTTACCCTGCGTAAGTAGCTTGCCCGATTCGTTGTAAACTTCGGTGACAAACTTGATTTGATGTTCGTGCGGAAGTTCAGGTACTGTTGTTTTTACCGTTAACAAATCGTCGTAGTGTGCAGGCCTTATGTATTTGGTTTCCATTGTTACAACGGGCATATGAATCCCCATTTTTTCAATTTCTTTATACGAGAGCCCAATGGCACGCATCGCTTCTACACGACCTACTTCAAAATACTGGGCATAATTACCATAATATACCACGTCCATTTGATCGGTTTCTGCGTATCTAACTCGAATGTTTGTATGATGCTCGTACATAGTTTTCCCTGCTTTTGTTGACAAACTTACGGCATCTATCTGTTTTTCCACAAATACCCATTAGAAAGGGCCTTACGGAGTGGTAGTGCTACCTTTAAAATGGTTTTCGCTTTTTATTAAGAAAGAAACATAAACCTTTGTAAAAAAGGCCATCATACTTATGAAACTATACACTTCTATTTTATTGGCATTCTTTTTAGTGCTAGCACAAATAGGATTGGCACAAACTCCAGTTTTGCCGAGTTCTATTGATGCAAGTATGCGTGATTTGCAAACTTTTGTTTCGGAGAGGGCGTATATGAGCAGTTTTCAATTAGCCAAAGAACTCAAGCGTACTTCTATGTATCAGAACAATAGTTCTGTAAAAGAAAAGGTTGATTTTTATTTGCTAGTGAGTGGATTACAATTAGATGAAAAAGGAATTGTAGAGGAGGCTACTGATTTTATAAAAGCAGCCGTAGATCCAGCCTTTCGTCAAATGATGACCTATTATGTAGGCATTTATTATTTTAGAAATAACAATCCGGCGCAAAGTTTAGCCTATTTGGAAACAGCAAAACTGGCCAATCTTAACAATGCGCAAATTGGGGAAGTGAAATATTTATTAGGGTATCTCTATTTTAGTTTGGGTCAGTTTGA
>JBEGUD010000111.1:0-9771 GCA_041179065.1 Bacteroidota bacterium
TAAAAGGCATCACTATCATTAAATGAATTGTTTTCGGTAGGGGTTTTAATAACCACAAATTTTACGTTATCGGCAATTTCAAAACGAGGTCTTTCATCAATATCCAATGAGTCTCTTAAAAATTCGATAGGTATATCTAAGGTTTCGCTTAATTCAATAAATTCCTCTTCTTTAAAAGGGGGAACTAAGTTTACCCAAACACCTGCATCTGGTTTATCAATTTCAACGGTTTGACCATCTATATTTTTAAAATACTGAATCATGCTTAAGGCGTTTAGAAAATTAAATTGTTATTTGACCATCAAATATGAAAGTGGCAGGCCCGCAAAGCCATACATCGGTAAAATGCTGCGCATCAATTTTATTGAATTTTATCAGAAGACTGCCACCCAGGGTTCTAATTTTTGTTTCTTGTAAGCCAGTAGTATCAGCGCTCATTGCGATTGCTGCTGCAGTTACGCCTGTGCCACAACTAAAAGTTTCATTTTCTACGCCACGTTCATAGGTTCTAACAAAAAGCGCATTCTCGTTCCATTCTACAAAGTTTACATTAATCCCTTTTTGGTTGTAAGTATCGTTATAGCGGATGTTTTTTCCTTCCGTAAAAACGTCATAGTTTGAAAGGCCTGATACCTGCTTAATATAATGAGGCGATCCTGTATTTAAAACAGTTGCTTGATTCGTATACGATACTTCTTGTACATCTATCATTTTTAAATGTACCCATCCATTAGCGTCAATAACTGCTTCGTGCTCACCATCTGAAGCGATAAATTTATACGTGTCCGGCTGTATCCCTTGATCAAATGCAAATTTTGTTAAACACCTACCACCATTACCACACATAGTTCCTGGAGCACCGTCGGCGTTAAAATAAATCATTTCGAAATCATAGTTGTCATGCTTGTTTAAAAGCATGAGGCCGTCTGCTCCAATTCCAAAATGCCTGTCGCATAATAAGGCAACCTGTTTATTTGACAATTGAATAAGGCCGTTTCTATTATCAATGATCACAAAGTCGTTTCCAGTTCCTTGGTATTTATAAAAATGTAACAACATAATTAAAGTGTTGAAATAATATCCAGTGATTGTTTGATTAAATTTTCTACAGCTGCATTTCCATCCTTACTAAAAGTTTGAGAAACTCTATTGGCTACAATGGCGCTTAAGCTTAAACATTGATGACCTTGTAATTTGCCTAAACCATAAATAGCACTTGTTTCCATTTCAAAATTGGTGATTTTATGAGGGCCGTAATTAAAGGTTGTTAATTGATCTATGAGCTCGGTGTGCATGAGTGGTAAACGAAGTACCCTGCCTTGCGGACCATAAAATCCAGGACAAGTTACTGTTATTCCCTGATGATAGCCTGTTACGAAATGTTTAAGTAATTTAACACTCGCACCAGTGATGTATGGCCCAGAAAATGATTTATTAAGCGTGATTTGATCTTCAAATGCTTTTAAAAGTTGTACTTCTTCACCATTGTTTTCGTGCTTGTAAAAATGAAGTAAGTTATCAATGCCAAGTCCATGTGTACTTGCTACAAAACTATCTACTGGTATATCTGCTTGCAATGAGCCTGAAGTGCCCAGTCTAATAATTTGAAGGGTGGTTAATGTGTTTTTTACGGTTCTAGTTTCAAAGTCAATATTAACGAGCGCGTCTAGTTCATTTAATACAATATCAATATTGTCAGGACCAATTCCTGTTGAAACCACAGAAATTCTTTTATTGCCAATTAAGCCTGTGTGGGTAATAAACTCACGATGTTTACTTGTATGCTCTATATGATCAAAGTGTTTGCTTACTTCAGAAACCCTGTCAGGATCTCCAACGGTTAACACAGTGGGACCTAATTCATCGGGGCGGAGGTCTAAATGATAAACAGCACCTCTATTATTGATAATAAGTTCACTTTCGGCAATTCTTTGCATTTGATCTAATTTTCAACAAATTTCGGGTATTCAGATTTAGAATTTTCATTTTCCTTTCTTTGCTTTATTTTCGCATTCCAATAATTGGTCCTGTGGCCGAGTGGCTAGGCAGAGCTCTGCAAAAGCTTCCACAGCGGTTCGAATCCGCTCGGGACCTCAAAACCCTTTAAAATAGCTCCTTTTGGAGCTATTTTTTCTTAAATTTAAGCGAATTAAGCCATGAAATACACGCAAACTATTGGAATTATCGCCGCTTTGTTGGTGCTCATATGTTCCTTTTTACCTTGGAGTATTGTGGTTTCCGAGCAAATAACCATGTCTGGCTTTGACACCAAAGGAACCCGTTTTGGCAAGCCTGGGCTATTTTTAAACTTTTTTACGATTATTTCTATCATTTTATTTATGATTCCTGCCATTTGGGCCAAGCGTACCAATATTTTTATTGGAGCCATCGTGTTCTCTTGGAGTATTAGAAATTATATTTTAGTTTCAACTTGTTTAATGGGAGAATGTCCTGAAAAGCAGCCCGCACTTTATACTTTAGTTGTAGCAAGTGGCGTTGTAATGCTCATGGCTTTACTTCCTAAATTAAATAGTACTAAAAAGTAAACATTGTCAAGTAGTACCGTAGCTATCGTAATTTTAAATTTTAATGGTAAAAAGCATCTAGAAACTTTTTTGCCATCTGTAATCAATACGAGCTATCCTAATGCTAAAATTATTATTGCAGACAATGGATCTTCCGATGATTCACTTGCATTTTTAGCCGCAAATTATCCAGGCATTACTTGTTTACAAAGACATACCAATGAAGGCTTTGCGGGTGGTTATAATTGGGCGTTATCACTTGTTGACGCCGATTATTTTGTGCTGTTAAATTCTGATGTAGAGGTAACCCCTAATTGGCTAGAACCTATGGTGTCATTGCTTGATAGCAATCAACAAATAGCAGCTTGCCAACCTAAAATTCTTTCATTTAGTAATAAGGAATATTTCGAATACGCGGGTGCTTCTGGTGGATGGATTGATGCCCTAGGCTATCCATTTTCGAGGGGAAGAATATTTGACGTTTGCGAAAAAGACAACGGTCAATACAACCACCCTGAACCCATTTTTTGGGCAACAGGAGCTTCCTTATTTATAAGGGCAAGTTGTTTTAAACAAGTAGGAGGGCTGGATGAAAGTTTTTTTGCCCATCAAGAAGAAATTGATCTTTGTTGGAGGTTACAAAGAGCAGGCTATTTAATTATGACTTGCCCTAGTGCAGTAGTATATCATGTAGGTGGAGGGACACTTCCAAGAGGTGGAAGAAAAGTGTTTTTAAACTTTAGAAACAACCTTTTGATGCTTGGCAAAAACCTCCCTTTTTCGGAACTACTTTGGAAAATTCCTATGCGGTTTTGTTTGGATGCGATATCGGCATGGAAAGGGGTGTTGCAAGGTGATTTTTCCTTCTTTTATGCGATTGTAAAAGCCCATATGTCCGTTATGTCTATTTGGACCAAACAACTACTTAAAGGGGAGAAAAAAAGGGATTTGATGCCCAAAAAACCATTGAGCGCCTTAACCGGTGTGTTTAGTGGTTCTATTATTTGGCGCTATTTCGTTAAAAAACAAACTAAATTTTCTGAAATTATTTTGTCAAAGAGGATGTAAATAATCTTTGTTACCCTATTTTTGCATCTCCAAAACATTACTATGTCTGAACAAACAAATAATATCCCGGAAAAAGATTTAGCCAGTAATTGGGTTTCTTCTTCTAAATTCTTATTTTATTTACATGTTTTTTGTATCCTAGCATTTGTTTTAGGCGGTTGTTACCGTTTATATGACCAAGGTTATAAAGGTAAACCAGACGTTGAAGTGCAAGGAAGTAGCCAATACAAACCTGATTACAAATAATTTTATTGAAATTTTCAATAAAAAATTTTGCCAGCAACTGCAGAATCTTATTTTTGCACTCCTAATTTAGTTCTTTACAATAATGCGAAAGTAGCTCATTTGGTAGAGCACGACCTTGCCAAGGTCGGGGTGGCCGGTTCGAGCCCGGTCTTTCGCTCTAAATCCCGAGCATCGTTCGGGATTTTTTTTACACCATGCCCTGGTGGTGGAACTGGTAGACACGCAGGACTTAAAATCCTGTTCGCCGCAACGCGAGTGCGGGTTCGATTCCCGCCTGGGGCACTATCCCTTCGCTTACGCGAGGGGATTTTTTTTGCTATCTTGTGAGCATTATCTTGTACCATGTCTCATCATAAACTCCGAAAAGAATCCGATTGTCTTAATTGTGGTACCATTGTATCTGGTAATTATTGTCAAAACTGTGGTCAAGAAAACATTGAGGTTAAAGAATCATTCTTTCAAATAGTTTACCATTTTATAGAAGACATTACCCATTTTGATGGAAAGCTTATAAAAACACTCAAGTATTTAATTACAAAGCCTGGTTTTCTAACTGAAGCTTATGTTGCCGGGAAAAGAGCTACTTACATTCATCCTATCAGAATGTACATATTTATATCAGCTGTTTTTTTCTTTTCATATTTTCTGGCGAACAAAAAATAGTAGATGTAAATACCAATCAAACAAATTCTTCAAAAATCGTATTTGGAGATAGCACTTTTGGAACCATTGCGGCATATGACTCGGCACAAATCAAATTGCCAATTCAAAAAAGAGACAAATGGCTTACGTCGAAACTTACCAAACAACAAATACTTATTAATAATAAGTATGGCAATGATCAAAATAAAATATTAACGGCCCTCATTGAAAATTTTAAACATAATTTCTCTAAAATATTATACTTATCGCTTCCGATTTTTGCTTTTTTCTTATGGATTTTATACAAAAGAAATAAATCTTACTATTTTGCTGATCATATGATATTTTCAATACACTTGTATTGTGCCTATTTTATAATCATATCTATTTTTACAACTTTCGAACTCATTCTAAAGTTTTTTACGCCATCTACAGGTATTTTAGATTTTATATTCTTTGTTTCCCTGCTTTTCTATTTTTATAAAGCACTACGTAATTTTTATGGTCAATCCAGAAAAAAAACAATTTTTAAGTTTGTCCTTATTAATATTTTGAACCTTTTCTTGTTCCTGTTTTTATTTCTTACACTTATTTTATTGTCTTTATATACACTCTAATGCCAATCGTTTTATTTGATAATATCTCAAGAAATAAGCTGTATCCATTTACGCATACAAGAGCTGTTGGTACAATTAGGTCAGGTATTTTTACCCCGCAGGAAAGGTGGGAACACCTTGCAGGAGAGGCCGTTCAAATTCAAACCACAAAGCTATTACAGCCAATATACGGAGCGCCTACAATCAGTTCCAATACTTTATGGATTGACGCGTCCCTCATTTTAAACCATCATTTAATTGAACAAATTAAATCTTTACAAAACGGCGAGTGTATTTATGATGCCACCGGTTTTATTGCTGGTATTGGCGCAACAAATGATTTAAATGATTATGCAACACCAACTAAATTGGAAGATCAAAAAAGGTTTGCGTATGCATCAGATTTAATAGTAGGCAATGATGCACAATTTAGGTTTGATTTTGAAATAATTACTGCAGGTAAAAAATCGGCGCCAATTCCAGATACTTGCTCGGCAACAAATAAAGAATATATTTTCATAGAAGAAAATGCAACACTTTTACATTGTCATTTGAATGCTAGTACGGGGCCCATTTACATTGCTAGTGGTGCAGAAATTCAGGAAGGTTCTAGTATTAGAGGCCCATTTTATTTAGGAAAAGATGCATGCGTTAAAATGAATACGGTGGTGTATGGCGCAACAACTATTGGCCCAAAATGTATCATTGGAGGAGAAGTAAAAAACAGTATTCTTTTTGGATATTCCAATAAAGCACATCATGGATATTTAGGTGATTCAGTGATTGGTGAATGGTGCAATTTAGGTGCGGGCACTTCCAATAGCAATGTAAAAAATACGGGCGGGCGTATTAGCGTATGGGACGAATCATCCAACACAAAAAGGTATGTAGGCAATAAAATGGGTGTATGCATGGGAGATTATGTTAAAACAGCCATTAATACCAGTATGACTACAGGAGCTACCATTGGTGTTGGAGCCAACGTTTTTTGTGCAGGTCTTACACCAAATTTTATCCATCATTTTAGTTGGGGAACTGAAAATACCAACTATCAAATAGACAAACTCATAGAAGATACAGCTTGTTGGAAAGCTTTCAAGAACGAAGCTTTTTTAGACATTGAAAAACAGCTAATCCGCGTTATCTTTGAATCTTTAACAATCAACCGATCCAAATAAAATAAGCAATCATGAGAAAGCAAATCGCAGCAGCCAATTGGAAAATGAATTTAACCCTAACTGAAGGGGAAGCATTATTAGACGCTATTAATGCAAAGCCACATAGTTTGGCCCCTAACCAAGAAGCAATATTTGCGGTTCCTTTTCCATACATTTCAATGGCTCAAGCCAAAGTGGGTGCCAAAACAAATGTTTATGTGGCAGCTCAAAACTGTTCCAATAAATTATCAGGAGCTTATACAGGTGAAGTATCAGTTACCATGCTTCAAAGTATGTGTGTGAAATATGTAGTAATTGGCCATTCTGAAAGACGAGAATATTTTAATGAAAGCAACGAGTTATTGGCTCAAAAAGTAGATACCTGTTTAGATCATAAAACAACCCCAATTTTTTGTTGCGGTGAACCTTTAGCGGTTAGAGAAGCGGGTACTCAAAATGAATATGTAGCAGGTCAATTAACCAAATCATTATTTCATTTATCAGAAGCGGCTATTTCACAGCTGGTTATTGCTTATGAGCCCATTTGGGCTATCGGCACGGGTAAAACTGCTAGTAGTGATCAAGCTCAGGAAATGCATGCCTTTATTAGAAGCCATATTGCTAGTAAATATGGTGCTGCTATAGCTGATTCAATCTCAATTTTATATGGTGGAAGCGTTAAAAGTGCCAATGCCGTTGAGATTTTTGGCCAACCTGATGTAGATGGCGGTTTAGTTGGTGGCGCTTCACTCATTGCAGACGAATTTGTAGCTATTATTAATGCGCTTAAAAAGTAGTTTTAAGCTTATCTTCGCGCACTTATGAAGCAACTACGTAATTTTTGCATTATTGCACATATTGACCATGGTAAATCAACCCTGGCCGACCGTTTATTGGAGCATACCAAAACTATTGGTGAAAGGGACATGATGAACCAGGTTTTGGATGACATGGACTTGGAACGTGAAAAAGGTATTACCATTAAAAGTCATGCCATTCAGGTAAGTTACATGTATAAAGGGGTAGAGTATATTTTAAACCTTATTGACACTCCTGGTCACGTAGATTTCAGTTACGAGGTAAGTAGGGCGCTTGCCGCATGTGAAGGTGCTTTATTACTAGTGGATGCCTCTCAAGGGATCCAAGCACAAACCATTTCAAATTTATATTTAGCCATTGACAACAATTTAGAAATCATTCCTGTCATTAATAAAATTGACATGGATGGTGCCAAAATTCCGGAAGTAACGGATCAAATTGTTGATTTAATTGGTTGTAAGCCAGAAGATATTTTATTAGCGAGTGGTAAATCAGGCATTGGTATCGAAGAAATTTTAGAAGCCATTGTTGAAAGAATACCAGCACCAACAGGTGATCCTGAAGCACCTTTACAAGCACTCATTTTTGATAGTGTTTTTAATAGTTTCAGAGGAATTATCGTTTATTACCGTATCATGAACGGGGTACTTAAAAAAGGCGATAAAATTCAATTTGTTGCCTCTGGTAATGATTATTTTGCCGATGAAGTGGGTGTGTTAAAATTAAATATGACGCCTAAACAAGAGGTGAGGGCAGGAGATGTAGGCTATATTATTACCGGGATTAAAAATGCAAAAGAAGTTAAAGTGGGTGACACAATAACACTTGCAAACAATCCTGGGAAAATGATCAATGGTTTTGAAGAAGTAAAGCCAATGGTATTTGCGGGTATTTTCCCTGTTAATACCGATGAGTTTGAAGAACTCCGTGATTGTATGGATAAGCTTCAATTGAATGATGCTTCTTTAACTTTTGAACTAGAAACTTCACAGGCATTAGGTTTTGGTTTTAGATGCGGATTTTTAGGTCTCTTACACATGGAAATTATCCAGGAGCGCCTAGAACGTGAGTTTAATCAAACAGTAATTACAACGGTTCCGAACGTAGGATTTATTGCTTATACTACCCGTAACGAAAAAATCATGGTTAACAATCCTACAGAAATGCCGGAACCTGTTAAGATTGATCGAATCGAAGAGCCATTTATTCGCGCACAAATTATTACACTCCCTGATTATATTGGAAATATCATGACGCTTTGCTTGGGCAAACGTGGGATGTTAATCAATCAAAGTTATTTGACACCAACCCGTGTAGAACTCATTTTTGAAATGCCATTAACTGAAATCGTATTTGATTTCTATGACAAATTAAAAAGCTCTACAAGAGGGTATGCTTCTTTTGATTATAATCCAATTGGCTACCGAGATGCTGATATCGTAAAAATGGACATCTTGTTAAACAATGAAAAAGTGGATGCTTTAAGTGCCCTTATTCATAGGAGTAGAGCTGCCGATTTTGGAAGAAAATTATGCGAAAAGCTAAAAGAACTTTTACCTAAACAACAATTTCAAATTGCGATACAAGCAGCCATTGGTGCTAAAGTAATTGCCAGAGAAAACATTAGTGCAATGCGTAAAGACGTTACAGCAAAATGTTATGGTGGTGATATTAGCCGTAAACGTAAATTACTAGAAAAGCAAAAAGAAGGTAAGAAGCGTATGCGTCAAATTGGAAACGTAGAAGTTCCGCAAGAAGCATTTTTAGCAGTACTTAAACTAGACTAATTATTTTTTTTAATGGTTTGATCTGGGTTAACGCGTGGATCAGGATCTAACTCCTTAATTCTAGGGAGGTGTATCCATTTGCCCTTATCCCATTTAAATCCTTCGTAGGTTCCGTAAGGGACAAGTGTTTCTTTTTTTGCCGGATTATTTTCTTCGCTGATAAGTGTAGCAAAAATGATAAGGTCTAGTTCAGGATCATAATTCATTTTAACAATCGACTCCTTTTTGTATTCGACAACAAAACGTGCAGTAGGCTGCTTTGGCTTAAATTCATCATTTTTATACACGAAATAATTACCACCAAATACAGGTTTGTTATCAGTATCAAAATGCATAACATCCATCCACTTTTTGTGGGTTACTGCATTGTTTCCATCTAAGCCTAATAGTGTGTAGTAGGTTTTGTTATTAAACTTTTTAGGAATGATTTTATAATAAATAGCGCCAATCCAATGTTTAGCATCTCTTACAGAATCTGTGGGGGCCTCCGTAAATTCGGAACAATCAAATAACGGTATAAGCTGTAGGCTTCCATTTTTGGTATTTAGTTGAATCGCACCCTTTTGACGGTAACTCTTTTCATCTTCAGATAATATTTGCCATGTAAATATTTTAAAAGTACTATCTGGAGAAAATAGGGTAGACACCGTAATTAATGAATCAAATCTATGGTTAAATGAATAGGGGGTTTTTAATGCCCTAACGAGTCCTTTGGTAAAAGCACTATCTGCAGATATCCTTTCTGTGTAAGTTTCTGCATTAACAATATTAAAGGCCGTATTTTTAATTTGATCTTCTATTTGCGATACAGACTGCGCAGCCAGTTGATTACAAACAAGAAATAATACAAAAAGAATATTTTTCATCATTGTTATTAAAGTGCGTTTGCAAATTCAATTAAGCTGTTAAATCGAAAATCAATATTTGGATG